>DAORJS010000539.1:0-1922 GCA_035439185.1 Chitinophagaceae bacterium | reverse complement strand
TGGCTGATGAATATGAAGGACGCTTACTGATTTATAAAGTGGATACCGATGTGGAACAGGAATTGTCGGCAGTTTTTGGCATTCAGAGTATTCCCACGCTCTTATTTATAGGTGCCGATGGTGAGCCGATGATGCAACCCGGAGCCTTACCCAAGCATGTTTTGAAAAAAGTGATCGAAGAAAATCTGCTGGTCATTCAATCCGGAAACAATGAAGGAGTTCTGGGATAACCGATATACGGAAAACAGGCATGTTTACGGGGAGCAACCCAATGCTTTTTTCAAGCGCTTTATTGATCAGCATAAGCCCGGTACCATTTTATTGCCTGCAGATGGAGAAGGCCGCAATGGGCTGTATGCTGCTGCAAAGGGATGGCAGGTAGATGCTTTTGATTTCAGTGCGGTTGCGAGGGAAAGAACATTAGCGCTTGCCCATCAAAGGCAATTGTCAGTACAGTATGACCTGATGGATATAGCTTCCTTCAAAGCCACCAAACAATATGATGCGGTGGGGCTGATCTATGTTCATCTTCCGGAAACAATCAGACACTCTTTTCACCGCGAAATATACCAATCCATCAAACCCGGAGGCTTCCTTGTACTTGAAGCTTATGCCAAAGAGCAGCTTCAATATGATAGCGGCGGACCCAAAGATCCGGCGATGTTGTATGATGCTCCAACGCTTTGCCAGGATTTTCCATTCCTGCACCTGATCAGTTGTGAGCAAAAGGAACTGGAACTGGATGAAGGACCTTTTCACCAGGGGAAGGCGGCTGTGCTGCGTTTAATCGGGCAGCGGCTTTAATTAAATTTTCAGTAAAAGGCAGGGCGATAGCAATCTTCTGAAGGAAATAGTTTCTTCAAGGTACAGCACATCCTGAAATGCGCCAGTAAACCAGCAGAAGCAGTAATCATTGAGATTACGATCAGAGTGTCGTTGATCCCAATTAAATCTGACAGTATTCCTGCGAGTAAAGCCCCGGCCACATAACCACTGTCTCTCCAGAACCGGAAAATGGATAATGATTTAGCCCTTTGTGATGGATGCGTGCTTTCTGCAACAACAGTCATGAAATTAGGATAGACCAGTGCTGTTCCCAATCCAAGTAAAACTGCAGCCAGTATCAATAACCAGAATGTACCAGTCAGGGTGAGTAGCAAAATAGCGAGCGCCTGTAACGTCATACCAATCGAAATAATCTGTTTCTTGCAAAACAGGTCTCCCATCTTACCAGTAAACAACTGTGCTATTCCCCAAACTGCAGGATAGATACCGGCAATGATTCCGGTTTCTCTTAGTGTAAAATCTTTTTGTAATAATAAAACAGGTAAGAGCCCCCAGACCACGGCGTCATTCATATTATTGACAAATCCATTGATGGTTACGGTGCCGATATTTTTATGGGTCCAGCTTGTTTCTTTCCAGATATTTTTCATCAGCTTCAGCTGGCTGACTGCTGATTCAGCTTTTACAAATAAACCGGTGTCTTTAACCAGAAATAAAGTAATCAGGAATCCGGCTGCTGCAAAAAATAATCCCGGAATAAAAGGATAATAAGCATAGCCATGACTGCTGGCAATGGAACTGGCCAGATAGGACGCCAGTCCGACCGCTACATATCCGGCAAATTCATTGATACCCATTGCCAGACCACGGTTTTTGGATCCGACCATATCAACCTTCATGATCACTGCTACAGACCAGGTAAGTCCCTGGTTGATCCCCAGCAACACATTCGCTGCTATTACCCACGTCCATGACTCTGCATACATCAACAGGAAGGGTACCGGTAAAGCAAATAACCACCCGGCCAGTAACACCTGCTTCCTGCTAAACCGGTTCAAAAGCGGTCCAACACTGTAATTGATCAGGGCCTTGGTTAGCCCAAATGCCATAATAAAACTGAGGATGATGCTGGTAGC
>DAORJS010000538.1:0-1927 GCA_035439185.1 Chitinophagaceae bacterium | reverse complement strand
CCGGTCCCGATAGCTATCGGGATCCCGACTTTCCGACTTCCGGCCTTCCGGACTTTCGGACTCTATCCCCACCCTCCTTCGCAGATGCTTCGGCAGGCAAGCTCGCCACTTGCCACTCGCCACTAGCCATTACTGTACTTGCACAATCAGAAACTTTAAGTACTCTGTATTCTCCATTCCCCTGATGATCGGATGATCGGCTGCCTGTCTTTGAAAACTCACCTGTCTTAATTTTCTTCTGGCATCTTTGGCTGCCATATCAATGATCTGCAGAAATAATTCGGCATTGACCAGGTTGGTACAGGAAGAAGTGACGAGGAAGCCTCCGGGTTTCACCAGTTTCATGCCACGCAGATTAATTTCTTTATACCCGGTAATGGCTTTCTGAATGGTTTCCCGGCTCTTGGTAAAGGCCGGGGGATCCAGCATCACCACATCGTATTGCTTTCCTTCTTTAGACCATTGTTTAAGTACATCAAAAGCATTGGCGGCTTCAAAGCGGACGATCTTCTCCAGGCCGTTTAATTTTGCATTGGCATTGGCCTGTTCCACTGCTCCGGCTGAAATATCAAGTCCCAGTACTGATCTGGCCCCATAATGAGCCGCATGAATTTCGAAAGTGCCTGTATAAGTAAAGGCGCCCAGCACATCGGCTCCTTTTACAATATGTTGGATGGCCCTGCGGTTATCCTGTTGATCTAAAAAATAACCTGTTTTTTGTCCGTTCTCTACATCCACATAGAACTGGAGTCCGTTTTCATTGATCGTGATCTTTGTATCGAATGGAGCAGATAAAAAACCTTTTTGTTGCGGAAGGCCTTCCAGTTCCCTGACCGGTACATCATTCCGTTCATAGATTCCTTTAGGAGTAAAGATGGTTTCCAGTGCTTTGACGATGGCGGGTTTCCATACATCAATACCCAATGCCAGGGTTTGCAGTACAAAATAATCATTGAACTTATCTATGATCAGTTGGGGCAAGCCATCTGCTTCGCCAAAGACCAGTCTGCAATTTTCTATATACCCTGTTTTCTGACGGTAATCCCAGCATTCCCTGATCCGGTCCAAAAAAAATTGCTCATTGATTTCCACCGAACGGTTCCGGGTCAGCAGTCGGACCGGAATCTGGGATTGGGGGTTGACATAGCCCTTTCCAATAAATTTCTGATCGTAGCTAAACACTTCGGCAATTTCCCCGGCCTTTAAATCCTGCTCGGATTTGTCCACTTCATTATTAAAAATCCAGGGATGCCCGTTCTGTACCCGGGGGGCAATTTTTCTTTTCAGGAATACACGATTCATGGCGGCAAGGTAAGCAAAGCCCCTGATACTGAACCCTCTTGGAAGCGGGCCGGGACAGGTCAATTTGTCTCTATTTAAGCGGTTGGCAGTATTCTTGACCTTTGTACCTTTGCCGCCTCCCGGGGATGAGCCCGGGTATTAATGGAAAAAATGGCAGAAAAAGACATGGAAGAAAAACAAAACGGAATACCGGAGACTGAAACCGGAATGGATATCAATACCGATGAGAATCAGCATGGTACTACTCATCTGAATGAACCAGTGGAAGAAGAGTCTGCCCAGGAAAAACTGAAGGAAGAACTGGCAGAAGCGAATGACCGGTACCTGCGTAAAGTGGCAGAATTTGAAAACTTTAAACGCCGGAATGCCAAAGAGAGAATTGAACTGATCCAGACTGCCGGCCGGGAAGTGATTACTGATTTGCTGGTGGTGCTGGATGATTGCGACCGGGCACAAAAACAACTCGAAAACAACAGTGACAGCGATGCAGTGAAGGAAGGAGTGATGCTTGTTTTCAACAAACTCAGAAGCACCCTGCAATCGAAGGGGGTTAAAGCCATGGAAACAATCGGTCAGGAATTTAATCCCGATCTCCATGAGGCAATTACAGAAATCCCGGCCCCTT
>DAORJS010000537.1:0-1929 GCA_035439185.1 Chitinophagaceae bacterium | reverse complement strand
ATGTCCGGATAAGCGATAAATCCCTGTTCAATTGAATCTGCAAAATATTCCAGGTAATTCTGGTATTCTCCGGCATGATGTGATTGTCCTTCGAAACGGAAATAATATTTCAGGTAGCTGTCACCCCAGGTGATGATTTTCTCTTCTCCTGATTTATCAGTGATAGCATAACGCAGTTCATGATAATCAGCCTGAGAAGCGCCTTCGGTACCGCGTAGAATACAACTCATGCCGCTTTCTCTTTGCACGGGTTGTGTGGGAGAAGTATAAACGCCGCTTACCCTGGCGATACGTCCGTCTGTTGCCCGGAAAATAAAATGCATGGTATCCTCATTTTTTAAACCGGCTTTCTTTGCATTGGCACTGATCATGCCATAGCCCATGACTTCCTCAATATCCGGCAGATAACAGCGGATGAAATCAACAGGGTGGCTGAGACCGCCATAGAGCCATTTGAAAGAAGCTTCCAGGGCCCAGGGCTTTTCGAGAAACCAGCGATGATCGGCATTATAATGGCTTTCGACGGTGATCAGTTCACCGATCAGTCCTTCTTCAAAATCCTTTCTTTGTTTTTTATAAGGTTCAAAAAAACGGGAGCTTTGTCCAACGAATACTTTTTTACCAGTGGCCGCCTGCAGTTTCAGTAATTCACCGGCTTTCGACAGGTCATCAATAAAGGGCTTGGTGCAAACCACGTGTTTCCCGTGTTGAAGGGCCATGGCTACATGTTCTGCATGAAGGTGGTCGGGGGTATAGATGGCGATGATATCAATTCCCTGATCCTGTAACATTTCTTCATAGGAAGTAGTGTACTCATACACTTTAAACTCATCTGCACGTTGACGGCATAGCGCCAGGTTCGCATCACAGATCATTTTCAGCTGCAGTTTTTTACTTTGCAGTACAGCAGAGATGGTACTCCTGCCCTCTCCCAATCCTAAAATGCCTACTCCTAACATATCATCAATTATATATTTTAAATCACCGAATTCCCGCACCCACTTCGTATTTCGTATTTCGAACTTCGTATTTCCCTTAGTTCCCGGCTTTCTCTAAAAAAACCCACACTTCCCCCTTCTTTGTCCCCTCAATTCCCTCCTGGTATTTCCCCATGATTTTATTCCACTCTACCATCTTTGGATTGTTGGCTACCGTTTTTGGATTCAGTTCATCCAGGGTTTTATCTTTTGGAATACTGATCACCAGCATCAGTTGTCTTCCGTTCCGGAACAGTAATAACTGCTGAAAATCAGCCCGGCAAAAACCATTGGATACATCCGGCCATTTTACAAACTGGGTAGCATGTGCATCCAGGTATTCCTGTTGTAATTTCGGATCAGCCACCAGGTTGGCAGTAAGGAGGATATGTTTCCATTCTTTTGCTTCTGCTGTATTACTGCAGTGTTTTCTTTTACGATACTCATAAAACATATCGTAGTAGGCTTTCACTTCCACTTGCGGGAAATTGTTTTGTAATCTTCCTTGCATGACAGACAAATCATTCACTTTTCCAAAATACACGTAGTGATTTTGCCATTGGTAGAGGGCCGCACTATCCATTTCATTGGCGGCCAGTAATAATCTGAGTTTGGGTAAATCCAGTTTGGATCCCGGTTTCAGGATCAGTTCGATTAATTCAGGATGCTCTTCATTGATGACCAATCCTGTTTTAGGTGTTGCCGATTGTAATAAGTGCTGATAGGGAGTTTGCAGACCTGCATTTAGTTTAATGCTGTCACCGGCACCGGGACCGTTATTGTTCCACCAGTTACCGGGGCCATTGGCATTTTGTAAATATTTTTGAGTGGGTGTCCAGTTATTGGTGAATCTGATACCACTGGTTCCTTCATCGGCATAGAGATAAAACCAGTGACTGGGTAAATGGGCATAGGGTGCTTTACAGGCACTGTCAATATAATTCCCGGTAAT
>DAORJS010000536.1:0-1935 GCA_035439185.1 Chitinophagaceae bacterium | reverse complement strand
TGGATGTTTTTACCCATCATGCAGCGCTGGAATGGCTGAAAACAAGAAAACCAAGGGTTCTTTATATTGCTTACGGAGAAACAGATGAATGGGCACATGCGGGTAAGTACCGATCCTATCTGGATGCAGCCAGACAGGTAGATACCTGGATCA
Organism: Chitinophagaceae bacterium; assembly: GCA_035439185.1. Taxonomy (GTDB): domain Bacteria; phylum Bacteroidota; class Bacteroidia; order Chitinophagales; family Chitinophagaceae; genus JJ008. The sequence goes on along the minus strand of DAORJS010000536.1, from coordinate 1,782 downwards.
AAGAACTCTGGGATTTTGTTCAAAGCGATCCGCAATACCGGAATAAAACCACGATCCTGATCACTACCGATCATGGTAGGGGGGATCTGATTAAAAAAGAATGGACCAGTCATAATAACAAAATCCAGGATGCCCATGAAATCTGGATGGCCGTGATGGGACCCGATACTCCGGTTCGCGGGGAAGTAAAAGGCCCGGTGCAACTTTACCAGCAGCAAATCGCTCAAACCATTGCCCGCCTGATGGGTAAAACCTTTACGGCCCGGCATCCGATTGCTGATCCTATACTGTATGTATTTAAAATGAAAAAATAATCTTGACCAGATGAAATCAATTTGTTTATCCGTTTTATTATTATCCGCCACTGCCCTTTTTGCACAGGACTATAATGATCTGCCCATACCTTCCAAAAAGCAGCTCGACTGGCATGAGACGGAGTATTATCTCTTCATGCATTTCGGTCCCAATACTTTTACCGGTAAAGAATGGGGAGAAGGAACAGAACCGGAAGATATTTTCAATCCGGCACAACTCGATTGCCGTCAGTGGTGCCGCATTGCCAAGGAGTCCGGTGCCAAAGCCATTATCATCACGGCCAAACACCATGATGGATTTTGTTTATGGCCCAGCAAATTTTCCAAACATACTGTAAGGGAAAGCAAGTGGAAGAATGGTAAGGGAGATATATTGAAGGAATTATCACAGGCCTGTAAAGAATACGGACTCAAATTCGGGGTTTATCTTTCTCCATGGGACCGGAACCATCCTGATTATGGCACACCCAAATACAATGATGTATTTGTGAATATGATGAAAGAGATATTCCAGAACTACGGACCTGTATGGGAAATGTGGTGGGATGGTGCGAATGGGGAAGGGCCTAATGGGAAAAGACAGGTATATGACTGGAAACGTTTTGAAAATACGGTGAAGCAATATTCACCCAAGACCGTTGTATTCAGTGATATTGGGCCGGATGTACGTTGGGTAGGAAATGAAAATGGCATTGCCGGCAATCCCAACTGGAATTTTCTGGATACAGTTGGTTTTAAAAGAGGGTTGGGTGCTCCACCGACAGATACCCTGAACCATGGCAATTACTGGGGAAAATCCTGGATGGGTGCCGAATGTGATGTGAGCATCCGGCCAGGCTGGTTCTGGAGAGAATCAGAAAATGAAAAAGTAAAAACGCCGCAGCAGTTATTTGATATTTACCTGAAGTCAATTGGCCGGGGAGCCAATCTCCTGCTGAATGTACCGCCTGATGCCAGAGGGTTGATACACCCTTCAGATTCTATTGCACTGACCGGATTTAAAAAACTGCGGGATGAAAGTTTTGCCGAGAACCTGCTGAAAACCGCGAATACTTTTTATCAATTCAGCAGGAAAGAGTTACCGGAGGAAAAAATAACTCTTCGCTCGGTGGATAAGGATAACCAATCTTATACCGTGAATCTGCAGAATTTTATTGTGGAGATGGCACAGCCCACAAAGATCAACTGTATCATTCTCCGCGAAGCCATTCACCTGGGACAAACCATCCGCAGTTTCCGTATTGTGATGAATAATGGCAAAAAAGTGGTGAAGGAAATCACTGGCAGCAGTGTGGGCAGAAAAAGAATCCTGACATTCAAGCCGGCAACCATTACCTCTTTTACCGTTTACCTGGAAGATGCCAAGGGAATGGACAATGTGATCAATGTAACGGCTTATCTGATGGATGAGAAGTTGATTGAGAAGTGAAAGCCCCAATCAAACCCTCATCTCCGCACCCGTCCCCTG
>DAORJS010000535.1:0-1943 GCA_035439185.1 Chitinophagaceae bacterium | reverse complement strand
AATCAACAGTACCAGGTGAATTTTATTATTACAGCCGTTTTACCAGCAATGCCTATGCTATAGACTGGAACAGATCCACGCTTACCCAACTTGTTCAATCAGGCAATCTCCGGTATTTTAAAAATAAAGAGCTGGTCAGGAAAATAAATAAATATTTTTCCCTGCAAAACCAGATAGTAAGCAATAATGATGCAGATCATTTGCACCGGGACAGGATTATTGAAATCCGTGACCGGTTGCTGGCGGCCAGGTATTATGAATTTTTCGCACCAGTATCGATCTCAATAGAAATGCAAGGACATGTACCCGATAGCAGCATGGATAGCCTGATGGCTCAGCAACTTTCTTTAAAAGCCGGCAGTACGGGGGTAATGGAAGAGTACCTGAATAATCTGATGGACCGGAAATGGAGAAATAAAAGATATGTTGATGAGCTATATCCTGAAGCTTTGCAAATGGCTGTGGAAATAATAGAAATGCTGAAAGAAGATTATCATTTCAAATAAATTTTATGGAAGTACAGGCACAAACCCATTATCCAACGATTTCAATCCCATGCAAAAACACAGAGGCGTAGCCTCGGTTTCATATTGTAACAACGGGTTTCAATCCGTTGCAGAAAAAATAGCGACAGCAGGAAGATGACTAGATAAACGAATTCTTTACTACGGACTATAATCCGTTGATAAAAACAAAAACCATGCAGCAATCTCTGACCTCCAGCAAAAGAATCGAATCCATCGATATCATCCGTGGCCTCGCCATGGTGATCATGGCCCTGGATCATGTACGGGATTATGTGCATATCGGCGCCAATACTGATGATCCGTTGAATCTGGCAACCACTTCACCGGCCCTTTATTTCACCCGGTGGATTACCCATTTCTGTGCACCCATCTTTGTTTTTCTATCCGGTACTTCTGTGTACCTGCAAAGTCTGCGCAAAAGCAAAAAAGAACTCGGTATATTTTTATTGAAAAGAGGTCTCTGGCTGATCATTGCCGAATGGACCATCATTGCCTTTGCCTGGACCTTTAATACCAATTTCAATATCATTCCCTTCCAGGTAATCTGGGCCATCGGGATCAGTATGTTCATCCTGGGCTTGCTGGTTTTAGCCAGACTCCCTTACCGGATCATCCTGATCCTGGGTATCCTGATTGTGGGCGGACATAACCTGCTGGATATCCCCGAATCAAAACCCGGTTTCGAAGCTGGTTTCTGGTGGGACCTGTTACACCATGGTGTATTTAAAGTCTATCCCGTTACCGGTAACAAAGTTGTCATGCTGGTATATCCCTTTGTTGCCTGGACCGGACTCATGCTGCTGGGCTATTGTGCCGGCATATTATTCTCTCCTCAATATACTGCTGCAGCCAGAAAAAAAATATTGCTGGGAATCGGATCCGGATTGATCCTCCTTTTTATTCTTCTTCGGTTCAGCAACCTGTATGGCGATCCTCTTCCCTGGACCCGGCAGGATAGTCCGTTCTATACATTTCTTTCCTTTATCAAAGTAAACAAGTATCCGCCTTCCCTGCTTTATCTCTGCATCACGATTGGTCCGGCACTTATATTGACAGCGCTTGTTGAATCAGTAAAGAATCTTTTCACAGACGTGATGGTTACTTTCGGCAGAACTGCTTTCTTTTATTATATCCTTCATCTTTACCTGATTCATATCGTGGCAGCTGTTTTCTTTTTTGCCAGGGGACATACATTCGCCGAAGCCAAGAATGTAGGCGAACGCTTTCCCTTTATGTATGTGGCTCCCGGAGAAGGAAATGGTTTATTGGTCGTGTATGCGGTATGGCTGGGAGTTGTGCTGATCCTGTATCCGTTGTGCAAAAAATATGATCAATATAAAACCGCCCATAAAGAAAAATGGTGGCTGAGTTACATTTAAAAATAGCATATGAAAAAAATAATCCTTTCCACACTGA
>DAORJS010000534.1:0-1946 GCA_035439185.1 Chitinophagaceae bacterium | reverse complement strand
TTGGAATCAAGCCTGATGATATCCTCATACTGACCCATGAAGCAGCAGCAAAAAGATGGCGGGAGCGGGGGTATCAAAGCTGCAGCAATTATCAGTTGATTGCACAGGATCAGCCGGCTGTTTTAAAAGGGATTCGGGAAGCCCGGGGTATTTTCTGGAGCAGCTTTGCGCAATTTGAACATTATGGGAAAGCAGTGCAGAAAGGCACAAGGCATTATTGTGCAGGAGGTGAAACCGCAATGGCCCTGCAACATGCAGGACTTGAACCAGTGGTATTTCCCACTATTAAATCATTTATGACATGGAAAAAATCTTTTACCCCCTTACTCAGCGCAGACTGAGGGCCAGTACACATATAAGAGCATTGACTGCTGCTGTAAAACTGGATCACCGGAGTTTTATACAGCCTGTTTTTGTTGAAGAAGGGTTGATAGCAGCTCGTTCGATAAAGGGATTATCTGGTGTACAGGTTCATACCAGAGAGACGATCCTGGATTTTATCGCCAAAAGTATCAGCTGCGGCATCCAGAAATTTCTGCTTTTTCCGGTTCCGGCTGAAAATAAAAAAGATGAGTTCAAATTCAGTTTTGCAACGGATCTGGTCAGGTCTTTGAAGAAAGAATTCGGCAACGATATCTGGCTGGCTGCTGATATCTGTTTATGCAGTTATACTTCGCATGGTCATTGTGGTATCCTGAATGAAGAAGGAACAAAATTGCTCAATAGCCAGACGGTGGATCTGCTGGCTAAATATGCATTGCAACTGGCACAGGCTGGTGCCGATTGTCTGGCTCCCAGTGATATGACCGATGGCCGGATCGGAGCCATTCGCAGTTCGCTGGATGCATTTGGATTGGATACGGTCAGTATCATGAGTTATTCAGCCAAGTTCAGTTCTCAGTTTTACGGACCATTCAGAGATGCCTGTCACTCAGCTCCCTCCGGAACCGCTTTGCAAAACAGAAAAACCTACCAGCTTTCTCCTTTAAATCCAAAAGATGCACTGGTCAGTAGTTTACGTGATGAACAGGAGGGAGCCGATATCCTCATGGTTAAACCTGCTGCTTTATATACCGATATTATAGCCAGCCTTCGTCAGCAAACCAATAAACCCCTTGCTGCTTATCAGGTCAGTGGCGAATATGCGGCCATTGTGGCCCTGGCCGAACAAGGATTAGTCAACCGGGAAGCGGCCCATCTGGAAGTCTGGTGCGCACTGGCCCGCGCCGGGGCCGATATTATTATTTCTTATGCTGCAGAAAGGGCAAAGGAATGGATCAGTAAATTAGATTATTAAAAGTCTACTATTTTAGTAGGGAATCTATATATTTGCCCCTTAAGCCAGTACTTGGATCATTCACCCGTCATACCTGCTGTTCCGGATACAACATCATCCAGCCAAAAGAACCCGCTATTTCCGGTCTTTCTGAAGCTGGAAGAGCTCCGGATCCTGTTGGTGGGGGCGGGGAATGTGGGACTGGAAAAACTACATGCCTTACTAGCCAATGCATCTGCGGCCAGGATAACCGTGGTGGCTCCGGATGTTAAAGACGAAATTCGTAAACTGATATTTAAGCATCCCTCCTGTACCCTGGAACAAAGGCCCTACCTCAGCACTGACCTCGATCATAAAGACCTGGTGATCCTGGCTACTGATAACAAGGAACTCCACAAACTGATCAGGGAGGAAGCCAGGGAAAGGAATTTATTACTCAATGTGGCGGATACACCCGAATTATGTGATTTCTATTTGGGAAGTATTGTGCAAAAGGGTAATCTGAAGATTGCGATCTCTACTAATGGCAAGTCACCTACGGCAGCCAAGCGAATAAAGGAAGTTTTGCAGGAAGCCCTGCCCGGACAATTGGATGAAGTGATAGATAACCTGCATCGGGTACGCGGAAAACTAAACGGCAATTTTGAGGAGAAGGTGAATAAACTGAATG
>DAORJS010000533.1:0-1946 GCA_035439185.1 Chitinophagaceae bacterium | reverse complement strand
TGCTCCAGAACAAGGTAGCCCTGGGATTGAAATTGTTCGGATAATGTTGACATACAGCAATCTGATATATAAATAAAGATAGGGAATGATAATCCTCTTATTTATCAAAGGAATAATGTAAATTACCAATAGAAATCACTTCCCATGCTCATCGTAGCCACCGAACTGCATGTCAGAAATTTCTGGCGCTTCTTTCCATTTATCCGCCTTGCCATCAAATCAAATAAGCAGGCCAGGCAGGCGCCCGGCTGCATGCATGTTTGGGTAGGCAATGGGGGCTGGCGAATAGGTTATACACTAACGGCCTGGCAGGACCAGGATGCAATGCTACAGTACCGCAACACTGGCGCTCATAAAGAGGCGATGAAAAAAACAAAGCAGCTGGCCAGCCGGATCAGGAGTATGATCTGGGAGGCTGATGCAGTGCCGGATTGGAAAGCCGCGAAGGGAAGATTACAGGAAGTGGCTTTAAGGGAGCTGTGACCGGATTACCATCTTAATAATTTTAAACCACAGCGAACACTGCGTTGCACAGCGTTATATTCTTCGTGATTCTCCGTGCCCGCCGTCGTTAAAATAATCGGTCTTCAATAATAGTAGCGCAGATCATGAAAAAAAATAATTACTTCCTTTATGCAGGATTCCTGCTTTTCACCCTGCTGGCTCTCTGGCTGATCAGCCGCAGCATCTCCCTGATTCCTTCCTGGAACATGGGACTCTTTATTGTTGCCGGTATCATTTCTCTGATCTTGCTTTTCCTGCTGATCCGATCCATTTACCGGTCTTATACCCCGCCATTTCAAACAAAATATTGGGTGGGATTTGTCTTCTTCACCCTCCTTTCAGTTGCGGTTACCTTCTTTGGATTTTTATGGGCCAAACTGGATGACAAAAACACCGGTCTCTTTGATCGGTATGTGGGTCGGTATCATTTTCCCAAAATGACTTTTTATGTTTATGAAACCGGGTTACTCGGTACCAGTGTACATGTGCACTACAGTCGGCCGGGTGAAATTATTTCCCATCAAATCAGGAATCTTTCTTTCTGGAATGAACCCGAATCAATACGAATACAACAGAAAGGGAATGATTACCTCATTGTTGGGGAAAAGAAGCAGTATATTTTCAAGGTGGAGACCAGGGTGGCAGAAGAAATATCATATTGAAAACCTATCATAACCGGCGCTGAATTTTATGAGGACCTGGTATCTGAAAATACAGGGAATGAATTAAATTACGATTGTTAAACCCCCTTTGTATTATTAATTTATTTACCACAACTAAGAATATGAGAAATCTTATCCTGTTTGTATTACTATTTTTCCATATTACAACCAAAGCTCAGACCTTTTCCACCAGGGTAGGAGAAACTTATACCTATAAAGGTGAATATGGGATACCTGTTGCCCTATCGCAATCTCATTTTCATCTGGTTGGTAAAGAAAAAGGGATGTCGTTTACCATGGATGTTTCGGTACGAAAAACGGACACTACCGATCGCATTGAACTGGGCAAGTCGAAAAAGGAAATAAAAGTCCCAAGTCCATTACCCACTCTTTTAATTAAAACTCCTGTTGGGGCGGGGATCGTTTATCAGGAAATGGACAGGGGAGGCACGACCGGTAATATCATGATTGCTGATGTTGACAGTAATACGGTTGCCATTGCCGAACCCCGCGTACTGATTAATCTGGAAGCCGCCGGATTTACCACAAAACTGAAAAGTGAAACAGTATATAATCAGCGTATCCAATATAAGAGATCGCCGGACAGGGAATACATCCTGTTCCGCATCTATAATGAAATGGAAGCTGCCAGTTTTTACCTGGCTTTGTTCGACAATAAGATGCAGCTGAAATGGCAGCTGAAGGAGCAATTAAACTTTGCTGATAAAGATGTGAAGCAATTTGATGCGGTGGTTGATAATAGCGGAAAAGCATATTTAG
>DAORJS010000532.1:0-1959 GCA_035439185.1 Chitinophagaceae bacterium | reverse complement strand
CCTGGTTGGAGTGTCAGCCGGACTGGCTTCCTGCGGAAAAAAGGTATTTGCCGTTTCCCCCGCCTGCTTTCTTACGGCAAGAGCATTAGAACAAATTAAAAATGATGTGGCCTATAGCGATAACCCGGTGAAATTAATCGGGATCAGTGCAGGTCTCAGTTATGGCGCCCTGGGAAGTACGCATCATAGTCTGCACGACTTCGCTGCCCTCCGTGCCATTCATAATATTAAAGTGATTGCCCCCGCTGATAATTTTGAAACGGCCGCTGCGATCAGGGTAGCTGCTGCACTGACCGAACCTGTTTATATCCGTTTTGGAAAAAAACCAATGCCTCCTTTGAAAACGGATAATGATGACATATTTGAATTCGGCAAAGGAAGAGTCATCACTGAAGGAAATGACCTGGCCATTATTGCTTGTGGTGAAACCGTATATCCCGCCCTTCAAGCTGCTCATTTGCTGAGAAAAGAAGGAATTGAATGCACCGTAGTGAGTATGCATACCATCAAGCCACTCGACACCACATTACTCAGTGAACTGGCGACCAAATGCAGTGCCATGATGACGGTGGAGGAACATAGTGTGAACGGCGGATTGGGAGAAGCCTGTGCTGCTTATTTATTCCAGCAGCAATTCAGACTGCCCTTCCGGATCATGGGTATACCGGATGAATATACAGTGACCGGATCCCAGACGGAGATTTTTGAACATTATGGCATCAGTGAAAAAGGAATTGCCGCAGCAGCTAAAGGATTATTGGAGAAAATAAAAGCACAGGTCTGAGTGTAAGGAAACAAGTACAGTAATTATCAGCAATAAAAAAACTACATGCATAAACGATTGCCCCTCTTTCTCTGCTTCCTGTTTAGCGGAATCCTGTTGATTGGTACAGGATGTAAATCCAAAACAGAAAGCGGAAAGAAAAAAACCATGGCCGTGGTGGTCTCCACCCTCAATAATCCCTGGTTTGTATTCCTGGCAGAAACCGCTGCTGCAAAAGCCAAATCACTGGGATACGAAGCCCGGATTTTTGATTCCCAGAATAACACCGCACTGGAAAGCGATCATTTTGATAATATTATTGTCTCGGACTTTGATGCCATTCTTTTTAATTCCACGGATGCGAATGGCTCGGTAGCCAATGTCCTCAAGGCCAAAGCGGCCGGCATTCCTGTTTTTTGTATGGACCGGGAAGTGAATGATGCACAGGCCCCCACTTCACAGATTTTATCGGATAGTTATTCCGGTGCCGTGGCCATCGGTAAATATTTTACCCAGCAATTGAAGAAGAACGGAAAATATGTGGAGATACTTGGAATTGTTGGCGATAATAATACCTGGGCCCGCTCCAAAGGATTTCACAGTGTGGTGGATAATTACAAGGGATTAACCATGGTGGCGCAACAGAGTGCCGACTTCGACCGGAATAAAGCCATGGAAGTAATGGAATCTATCTTACAGGCACATCCCGATATTGATGCGGTGTTTTGCGGCAATGATGGCATGGCCTCCGGTGCCTACCAGGCCCTGCTCAGTGCGGGTAAGGCAGATAAGGTAAAAGTATTTGGTTTTGATGGGGCAGAAGATGTGATCACTTCCATCAGCGAAAATAAAATTGCTGCCACCGGTATGCAGTTTCCCAAAGTGATGGCAGAAACCGCTGCTGTATTTGCAGATGAATATATCAAAGGGAGGAGGGACTTCCCTAAAAAAATTCCCGTGATGGTGGAACTGGTCACCGCAAACAATATTGCCGATTACCAGGCCTATGGAAAAAAATAATCCAGCATGAGAAAAGCAATCAAGTATATCATCATTATTGCCGTGGCAGGATTGCTGGGCTTTCAATCTGTTTATTTCCGCAAGCTCAGTGTGGTGCAGCAAGAAAAGCAGCAATCATTTGATGCGGTGGCATTCACTAAAAAATTATGGGAAGAAAAATTACCTGCTAAAATAGA
>DAORJS010000531.1:0-1960 GCA_035439185.1 Chitinophagaceae bacterium | reverse complement strand
CATCTCTGGCTTCAAAAGGGGTATTCTCATGAATCGGATTTCCATTATTACAAAACTGTAATCCACTGCCGGTAATAAATACACGGGTGGAGGGGGAATGATTAGATACGGCTTCCAGTACATACAGTGAGCCATTCACAATGGTATCCTGGTGCTCATATAATAATTCATGTCCGGTTTTAGAACGGGCAGCCAGATGAAAGATATAATCAGGTTGTAATTCCCGAACCAGGGCGGTTACCAGGGACTGATCAGAGATGGAGCCCTGTTGCCAGGGTCCCGGGGAACGGGAAACTCCAGTAACCGAAATTTGTTTTGCTGATAACAATTTTTCCAGGTAGTACCCGTCCTGTCCATTGATCCCGAATATAATGGCTCGGCTCATGCTTGATTTTTACCAGTGACCATGGATTGAAACTGCCGGTCAATTGCGTCAATACATTTATTCCTCTCCAGGTTCAGCACCGCAAGTCTCTTGACGACAACATCTTTTTCTGCAGCCTCCACTTTTTCAAATTCATATACTTTTTCCTGTTCATGCCAGAGATCACAATTCACCCGGGCCAGTTCGGCGAAAACTTCCCCTATAGCACCGGCTATTTCGCGGGTTTCATTGCCTTCTTTTTTATACACTTTATTGGCTGAAAAAGTCAGACGTTCAGCCGGTATATTCCCGTCAACAGCCTCTTTTACAAATCCATTGATTTCTTCCTGCAATTGCTTTTCCTGGCTGGTCAGACTCCGGAGTCTGTCCGCATCTTCAGTATGGTACTGTTTCAATTTAACAATTGTGAGCTTATCGCATAAGCTACCGAGCGTTTCTGCCATTTTTCGGGGATTAATACCTGCAAACTTAGCGGCAAATAAAGTAAGGCACAAAATTGTATTTTTGCGCCGGTCAACACTACCAATACATGAAAAAAAAGGCGTTAATCACAGGTATCACAGGACAGGATGGGGCTTATCTGGCAGAATTGCTTTTACAGAAAGGGTATGAGGTTCATGGCATCCGCCGGAGGGCTTCATTGATTAATACAGACCGGATTGATCACCTGTACCGGGATATTCACGAAGATGATGTTCGTCTTTTTTTACATTATGGAGACCTGACAGATGCTGCCGGCATCCTCCATATCATCCAAAAAGTGCAGCCAGACGAGATTTACAATCTGGGGGCCATGAGTCATGTCCATATCAGTTTCCAGACCCCTGAATATACCGCCAATGTGGACGGTGTTGGGGCTCTGAGGATACTGGAAGCGGTCAGGATTCTCGGATTGGAAAAAAAGACAAGGGTTTACCAGGCCTCTACCTCAGAACTGTATGGAATGGTCCAGGCCATTCCGCAGAATGAAAAAACCCCGTTCTATCCCCGTTCTCCTTATGCAGTGGCAAAATTGTATGCCTACTGGATCACGGTCAATTACCGGGAGGCATACGGTATGTTTGCCTGTAACGGGATTCTCTTTAACCATGAAAGTCCGGTGAGGGGGGAAACTTTTGTAACCAGAAAAATCACCAGGGCCGTTGCTGAAATTGTGTTGAAGAAAAAACAGACCCTGTTTCTGGGTAACCTGAATGCAAAACGGGATTGGGGTCATGCCAGAGACTATGTGGATGCCATGTGGCGTATCCTGCAACAGGACATTCCAGAAGATTTTGTGATCGCTACCGGTATTACCAATACTGTAAGGGATTTTGTGATCAAATCATTTGCCCATTGCGGAATTGAACTGCGATTTGAAGGGAGCGAAGAAAGCGAAAAAGCCTTTGTATCTAAATGCAATAACCCCTTGTACCAGCTCCCGGCAGGACAGGAAGTAGTAGCTGTTGATCAACGGTATTATCGTCCAACTGAAGTGGATTTATTGCTGGGTGATGCGACAAAAGCCCGCGAAAAATTAAATTGGAAGCCAACCTGTACATTAGATCAGCTTATTGCTGAAATGATGGCGTCTGA
>DAORJS010000530.1:0-1965 GCA_035439185.1 Chitinophagaceae bacterium | reverse complement strand
CTTGCACCCATGTCCAAAGACCTCCTCACGAACTGGGAAAAAAAATCAGGCGAAAGACAGAAGGAATATAAAAAATTCCTGCACCGGGCGAATAAGAATCAGGTGTTAAAACAATTACCGGCCCTGAATGAAGAAGCATTTGAAAAAATCGATTGCCTGCAATGTGCCAACTGCTGTAAAAATTATTCTCCCCGTTTTACTCCGCCCGATATTAAGAGAATCAGCAAATTCCTGGGGATGAAGGAAGGTGATTTCAGGGATGCCTACCTGCGGGTGGATGAGGAAGGTGATAATGTGATGAAAGAAATGCCCTGCGCTTTTTTGGGAGCAGATAATTATTGCAGTATCTACGAAGTCAGACCGACAGACTGCGCCCGCTTCCCTTATATGGATGATGATTTCATGCTGAAAAGACAACCCCTGGCATTGAAGAATTCCAGTTTCTGTCCCATTACTTATTATGTCATCGAATCCCTGATCCGGAATCTGAAATAATATCAATCAGCCCTTGCTTAGTTCCTCCCAGGCAGCTTCCAAAGGACGCGAAGCACCTTCCCCCTTCCATTCGTCCGAGCCGGGGATCATTTTATTTTTGAGAAATTCTTCTTTCGTCTTACCTGCTTTAATTTCTGCTTCGGTAAACTTCAGCACATTACCCAGGTATTCCTGGAATTTTTTCAGATCATCTGCCGTGCCCGTTACTTTATATCCTGTACCGGCATGACCGAATATATACTGGGTATCCTTATCAAATTTTTGCAGGGCTTTGTCCAGCACTTCTATCCAGCTTTTGATATTGGCTCCGGCACCACGATCCACATAGGGATGACGGCGGTTAAAAACCAGATCGCCGCAGTGCACAATATTCGCATGCTCAAAATGGACAAAACTGTCGCCATTGGTATGACCGGCTCCGAAATAATATAAACATACTTTCTCCTTGCCTGCTTTATGACACCAGGTATTGGTATAGGTCTGGTCGGGATATAGTTGTTTGTCTTCTGATTTGCTTTTAACAGCATTGGCTTCCTGGTTCTTTTTTGAATTCTCATGAGCCAGTACATGTTCCACCAGTCCTTTAAAGGAAATATTACCACTGCTATGATCTCCATGGTGATGTGTATTGATCAGCAGTTTGAAGGGCTTCTTTGTTTTTTTCTTCAGTTCTGTAATCAGGTGATTGGATTGATCCGGAAACTGGGAATCCACCACCACAATCCCTTTTTTATTCAACAGGAAGGCAATCGTACCGCCTCTCTCTTCAAAAATCCCCACATCATTCCTCAACATGGTGATCTTCCATGGATCTTCCACCAATGCAGCCAGTATTTTCTGTTGACCCAATGTCAATGCCCCGATGGTTAGTGCCGTGTTCTGAATAAAATGACGCCGATGCATATAATGATATTTATATGTTGAATTTTAAATGTTGAATGTTGAATCAGAACAGTTCAGCGCTTCTTTTGTTCAATAAACGCTCCTGACTGCCTACTGCTGACTGTCGACTGCCAACTGCCGTCCCGATAGCTATTGGGAGCTGACTATCGACTATCGACTCAAGACTCCCGACTAGTATTCAAACTTCCTCAACCCCGGCGCCTTAAACCAGGTAAAAATCACCACCAGTACTGTCATACATCCTCCGAAAACTACCGAAGGAACCGTGCCCAATACCCTTGACATCATCCCGCTTTCCAGTTGTCCGAGTTCATTGCTGCTGTTGATGAACATAGAGTTGACACTGCTCACCCTACCACGTTTATCATCCGGTGTGGTTAATTGCAGAATGGTACCCCGGATAATCACACTAATGCCATCCAGCATGCCTGCTACGAGTAAGGCGGCAAAGGATAACCAATACCAGGTTGAGAGTCCGAATGCGATGATACATATACCAAATCCGGCGACTACAAACATCAGCCGGTAACCTTGTTTTCTTTTCATTGGCCAGATGGTCAGGATCGT
>DAORJS010000529.1:0-1976 GCA_035439185.1 Chitinophagaceae bacterium | reverse complement strand
GAATCCTTTGCTTTTTGTTTGATGCTGTCCATCTTCGCCTGTACAAAGTCCTTGGCCTGTTCTTTCAAACTGTCAATCACACTGCCAGCCATTTCTTTCAGATTGATACCCACGGCCGGATCATTGATACTGCCGGTTAATTTAATACTCAGGTCCACCGTTTCTCCCAATTTAACAGGAAAGCCTTTACTGGTCGCCTGAGCCGCCAGGTTATTGATCAGGTTATTGCCACTGTTTCCCATGACTGAGCGGGGTAATTTCATTTGAACGGAATAATCTATTGACTGATCAAATCCATGGAAGCCGCCGATCTGCATCTCAATATCATCTATTTTTATCGTGAATGGTTTTACGAGTACCCGGCCGTTGGCAAACTCAATATAGTTTCGGATATCTTTTACACTGATGGATTTCAGGCGGTCAATTTGTAATACTGTGGCCAGTTTTTCCAGGGGCGCAAATTTTTTGAGCACACCCTGTAATAACAAAAGATTGCCATTCCCTGTCAGACTGTTCAGTTTGGGCATCATGGTTGATTGCAGATTGCCCACCAGCAATAATTCAGAATTGAGTTTACCGGAAAGGAATTTGCCAATCGGCATCAGGAACTGTATTGTATTATAAGCATTGAACGCTTTTTGTACATCCATGTCCTTAATCACATAACTGAAACCAATATCCGGTTCTTTTTTATTCAATCTGGTGGAATAAGAACCATTGATAATCGCAGCGCCATCCAGCACATCTGTTTTCACATTTTTCAGGGTCAGTTTTTCATCTGCGATCAGCATTTCCCCATTGATATTCTTATAAGCCACCTGGTCGTAGATCGCTTCGTTTACCCTGGCATTTACTTTAAAATTCACATTCGCCGGTACCTGGAATGGACTGGCGCCTGATGAAGTACTGCTGCTGCCGGTTGTTGATGCTTTGGCAGTATTTGCCGGAGTTGCAGGACTACCCATCCAGTCATTCAGGTTCATTTTATCAGCAGTAGCATTCAGATTCCCCGACAAAGCCTGGTTTTCCATCATAAACCCTACGAGGTTATTCAGGGTACCTGCCGCGGTGAAATGAGTACCCATATAGGTTCCTGCCAGATTGCTGAGGGTGATATTCTTTGCATCAAAAAGCAGGGAAGAAGAAGGGATACTGATTCCTCCCGGATATTCTTTGGCCTTATATATTACATTGGAGAAATCAGCCCTGCCATCCAGCATAATTTTATCATATGCTCCTTTATTGATAGCATCCCGACTGCCGGCAAATCCCATATCGGCATTCATGATTCCGCTCAGAGAAGTACCGGCCGGAAATGAACTGAACTGTTTGAGATGATCCAGCGTTAACCTCCCCCTGGCCTTACCGGCAAAATTGACAGTGGATACAGGATTGCTGAGTTTTAGGGTGAAATCAATAGGATCCTTTCCTAATTCAATATGTCCGGACGAAACATCTATGACGGTATTATCAGCGATACCACCGGCATTGGCCAGGGTGGCCTTGATATTACCATTACTGACAGGTTGCGGAAAACTTTTATCACTGTAATACAGGTTCCTGATATCAAAAAATCCGCCGGCACTGAAAGGACCGCTTTGTTGTTGTATGGCTTTCAAAGGACCTTTTATAAAGGCATCCGCCCAGACAAGTCCGCTCAGTTTAGTACCTGCCTCCAGTTTTATAAATTTTGATAATTGGGAAAGATCAAGTTTCCCTTTTGCTCCGGCATCGATATATTGAATGGTGACCGGGTTTTTATAGGTGAAATTGAAATCAAATGGCTCTTTATCAAATTCAAGATGCCCTTTGGATATATCAATCACCGAATGATCAGGCTGGCCGTCTGTGTTCAGTGCCCGGAGGTCGAGATGAATATTGCTGACCGGTTTTGGCAGATCAGGATATTGAAATGAACCATTCTTGACCAGAAGCTTAACATCATAAGCCGGCACCTGATTGGGGGAATAAGTACC
>DAORJS010000528.1:0-1977 GCA_035439185.1 Chitinophagaceae bacterium | reverse complement strand
CTCCATCAAAAAAAGCCTGCTTCACAAATTTGAATCCGTCAGCCACACTCAGCGGTTTCGCTATATCAGTGAGGGAACTGATATATTGTGATAAGGAATCAATACGGGCGAGGTTACCCAGATTGGTGGCGCCCCTTTTCTTCTTTGTATCCACCACAATCTCCAGCGGCATCACCCCCTTGAAATTCTTTTCAAAAAATTTCAGATCAGTATAGAGCTTGTCTTCTTTCGGCAAATCATCCACGATATATCCCAGTGTTTTCAGTTGCCAGATTCCCATCACTGATACGATTACCACCGCGCCGGTCACTGCATAAATCAGTTTCCGGTGATTCAGGCTCCAGCGCTCCAGCCGGCCCAGCCAGCGGTTGAGCCGGGGATTATCCAGGTATTTGGTATGTCTTGATTTCGGAGGTGGCAGATAACTCAGCACGGCCGGTATCAGCACCAGAGAAATAAAGAACAGAGCCAGGATATTGATCCCCGCCACATAACCGAATTCTTTCAGGATCTGACTTTGCGTTAAAGCAAAAACCGCAAAGCCAATGGCTGCAGCGAGATTACAGAAAAGCGTCACCACCCCCATTTTATCCACCATCATCACCAGCGATTTTTTCTTATCACCGGTTTCATTCCAGGCTGTATGAAATTTATTCAGGAAATAAATACAATTGGGTATTCCAATCACCACAATCAACGGAGGAATCAATGCATTCAGCACACTGATCTTGAAACCGAACAGATGAATGGTGGCAAAACTCCAGATCACCCCGATAAATACCACCGTGAGCGATAACCACATGGCAGTTAATGAACGGAAGAAAATCAGCAGGATCAGGGCAGACAGGATGATGGATGCCAGAATAAACATCCGCATTTCTTTCAGTATGCGTACAGAAAGTTCCGTCCGGATATGAGGTAAACCACTTTTATAAACAGTCAGCTGTTGCGCCTTTCCAAAATCATCTGCCAGTTTCCCGATTTCATGTACAATCGCGATCCTTTGTTTGGAGGCCATCAGGTCCTTGTTCACCCGCACTCCCATCAGCCAGGCCTTGGTTTCCGGATTATAGAGTAACTGACGGTAAAATGGTAAGCTCAAAAAAAGGCGGGATGCACTGTCAATCTCTGTCTGATTTAATACCCTGGCCGGAAATATGGTATCCGCTTTTAATCTTTCCGTTTCCGGTATTTTCACGAGGTTCACGGCAGAAGGAACCGAAATCACATCATCCACCCCCTTTACTTTCCGTATTGATTGCTGTAAAGCTGCATAAGCATTGAATAGTTTTTCATTGAACAACTGATCGGTCTGGATGCCGATCACCAGCAGGTTTCCATCCTCTCCAAACTGCTTTTTGAACTCCTGATAAGCGATGTATTTGGGATTATTGACCGGTATAGCTCTTGAAAAATCATAACTGAGCTGGACCTTACTCGCAAAATAAGCCATCAAACCGGTTACTCCGGCCAGAGAAATCAGTAAAACTAATCTGTACCTCAGGATAAAACTGCCAAGTCGCTGCCACATATGATTGGATCAATGATAAGGCTGCAAAGAAACGTAAAAGAGGGCAATTGGGTATTGGGAATTAGATATTAGATATTGGGTTCCCGATAGCTATCAGGCGGACTTTGATCACCATAGCTAAGCTGAAGGCAGGAGATATTTGGATATTATGATATTAAGATATTGCTTCGCCCGCCGTAGCCTTGACGAAGGCGGGGGAGATTTAGATATTAGGTATTAGGAATTAGTTATTAAGTATTGGTTTCCGATAGCTATTGAGAGGACTTCGCCGGCTGTAGCCTAAACGAAACATCTCCTTCCACTTTTTCCCTCCCCCGTTTTAGAATACTTTTGAAGGATGAAGGCCTTTCTGCTCATCATTTGGCTGTTTTGCAGTCTGCTGATATCCGCACAGGATCCCTTACCACCTGTCGGAGAATGGAGGGATCACCTGCCTTATCAGCGCG
>DAORJS010000527.1:0-1996 GCA_035439185.1 Chitinophagaceae bacterium | reverse complement strand
CCTGCAAAAAATGACTGTATTCCAGCTCCCCCATTTCTTCAGCGATATCGGTGGAATCATTTAAATCAATAAAAAGAAATAACCGCTCCTCCTGTTTTACCTGATGGTATTTACCCAGCACCAGGTTATAAATGGCATCCCTGCCCAGCTTCCGGTGCAGTTCATCCATGAAATTGGAGAACAATGACACGGCCAATGCAATGGCGAGAAATTCAAATAGTTTACGGGTGGCAAAAAAATCATAGAGACTGTGCGGAAATATGGTTTCATAGGTATCCACATTCAGCCAGATCACCAGCAACATGATAAAAAAGAAAAGCATCATGAACCATACCACTACCCGGAAAGTGCGATAGACCAGGTAGATCCAGAAACTGTTCCGCCGGTGCCTTCTCCGGAATTCCTGTGATTGTGTTTCAAAGAAGGCAATGGCAAAACCCACCGGCACACTGGCGATCAGTGAAGTGGACAAGGCAATCCAGTTGAAACCATAGCGGGCAAAGGCATAAACAGCGAATAATAATACCGACAGATAGATGATATATATATTATTGGGGGAAATCACCTTCCAGGGTCTTAATACATCGAAGCCGGCTGTGTTCCGCCCGGTGGCTGAACCTGCCAGACTTCCAAATTCCCCAAACCGGCCTTGTTCCTGCTGTTCCATACAAGTGTTTGTATAAGAAATGTGATTAAAGCTATCACTAAATTAAAACAAGATTCAAAATTATTGGCAACACAATTGAGATCGACTATCTTTGATCCTCAATGCAAAATTTTAACCATACACATCATCATTTCCTTCACTCCCGGGTGTAAGCCAACTGATGGTATGTATCAACATAATTAAGGGCTTACTTCGGTAAGCCCTTTTAATTTTTAATCAATCGAAGCTATGCAGGAAACACTCAGAATTGCCGTTCAGAAATCAGGCCGCCTCTACGAAGGTTCCATGAAACTGCTCAAGGAATGTGGCGTGGAAGTAAGCAATGGAAATAACCAGTTACGGGTACAGGCTGCCAATTTCCCATTGGAAGTTTTCTTCCTGCGCGATGATGATATTCCTGAATACGTACAGGATGCTGTTGCAGATATCGGTTTTGTGGGAGAAAATGTGCTGGTAGAATCCGGTAAACAAACTGATATAGTCGAGAAACTGGGTTTTGGAAAATGCCGGTTATCCATTGCCGTTCCTAAAAACGGGACTATCATAGATATCAGCTCCCTCAATGGCAAACGTATCGCCACCAGCTATCCCCGGATCCTGGGTTCTTTCCTGCAGCAAAAACAAATCAATGCTTCTATTCATGAAATCAGTGGTTCAGTGGAAATTGCACCCCGGATCGGACTGGCAGATGCCATCTGCGACCTGGTGAGTTCAGGCAGTACTTTATTCACCAATGAACTGAAAGAAATTGAAACCATCCTTTCTTCTGAAGCGGTCATGATCAGTCACCAGCAACTCAGTGCCGGAAAAAGATTGATTCTGGAAAGCCTGCTCTTCCGTATCCGCTCCGTTAAAAAAGCAAAGAATAATAAGTATGTGCTGCTCAATGCACCCAACGAAAAACTGGAGGATATTTTTGCCCTGCTTCCTGGTATCAAGAGTCCTACTGTTTTACCACTGGCGGCATCCGGCTGGAGCTCGGTACATTCTGTTATCAGTGAAGATGATTTCTGGAGCCGGATCGAGAGTCTGAAAGCAGCCGGTGCCGAAGGAATACTGATTATCCCGATTGAAAAAATGATTGCCTGATCAAGGAAATATACCGCCATGAAAATTATCAAATATCCCGATCCGCAGCAATGGACCAAACTGGCCAGCAGACCTGTTCAGGATTATCAAAACCTGGTAAAGCCTGTACAGCAAATACTGGATAAGGTAAAAGACAAAGGCGACAAAGCGGTGTTGAAATTCACCAAAGAATTTGATGGAGTAAATATAAAATCACTGGCTGTTAGTCCTGAAGAAATTCAGAAAGCCGGCAACCGATTG
>DAORJS010000526.1:0-2002 GCA_035439185.1 Chitinophagaceae bacterium | reverse complement strand
GTCAGAATAAAACTTCATGGACCGAAATAAAACTGGATACGGATTTTTTTACACAGATTAATTCCAATTATGTGCGGTTGGAACTGGCCGGAAAAGATCAGGTTTTTGCACAGGTCAGCCTTAAAACCAAAAACGCATCGGGCAACGATTACCCGGTTTACTGGTGGCGGAAAAATGCCTGGGTCAATATTCTCGAGCAGCGTTCATATGTAGCAGCAGATAATAATTCTTTCTGGGTGTACGGGTATGGTAAGAACCTGTATATGAACAATTACAAACAGCGCCTGGTATTAAAATGGGATCCTTCGGCAATTGCTCCTGCAGTGGCTACAGTGACCAAACCCGTCAGTCCTCCTCCTGCAGTTAATCCGCCCAAGCCTGTCAACCCGGCCCCGGTTATAACAAAAACGGAACCGGTAAAGACTGCCGAACCCAAAGCCGGAGAGACACAGATCAAACAAGTGGGTAATTATTATATTTTCCGGGCAAATGGTAAATATGGAGTGCAGGAAGGATACCTGCGCACAGTTAATAAACTGGAAGCAACCTATGATACTATTACCGGTTTTCAGATCAAAGAAGGGAATAAACTCAAGGCACTGTTTGTCGTTATCAACCAATATGGCTTACAGGTATTCGATCCGGAGACGATGAAATTTTACCGTACGGCTTCAACAATAACGGAGTATTGGCATACTGATGAAGAACTCTGGCTGAAAACTTCTTTTGGAAAATGGTACCGGTACCCTGATCCTGTTAGTTTAGCAGCTGGGATGCAAAAACTGCAGTATATCAATAACAGCCTGATCACTTATCCGGACATTGAAGCATTCCGGGTATCCGCCTGGAAATACCATCGTTCAGGTACAATACAGACCTATCTGCTTATCCCCGGTGCAGAGGTAGTTGATTTTGATTATGCAAAAGAAGGCCGCTATACGTATCAGCTCAAAGGTAAATTCGGTTATTCCGACTGGGATAATTTATTATTCCTCCCTATGATCTTTTCCGACATGAAAATGTGGCGAACGGGAACTACTGTTTATCTGCAGTTCAGCTATAATGGGGAATTGTATCAAACCACAGCCGATGATTTAAAGCGGCCTGGTTCGGGCATGTATGCCAATATCAAAGCCTTTCAATACAGTGCCAGTTGCGGCAAAACAGGTTGTAATAATGGGATCATCGGGTACAATACCCAAACCATCGGCGGGAAACCTGAAAAAAGAACCTATAAAAAACTGACCACCAATGGCTGGATCGAAATCACGGAAACCTCCATTTCTCCGATTGTGTCAAAGAAGGAAGCCATCCGCTGTAACGATCCGGCACATAGTTACAAAACATTTATGTTGCTTCCCCTGGATAATGGCTCGGGTTATGAAGTGCACCGGATGAAATAATGCTTCTCTAATCTGTAAGAGGAAGGATGAGGCTTGACCGCTTATTCATCATCTTCATTTTGCTTACTATCGTTTCCGGCGGCAGACAATTCTGTACCCTGTGAATAGCTGGTATTCAACTATTCCCGGTACAAAACACCTGTTTAACCCACTCTGCCCGTTTAACAGGTCCTGCCATTCAAAATTTAAAATTCAAAACTCAACATAACCTACCCCCGTTCATCCAAAATTAATTTGGCCGGAAGGAATAGCCTCCCTAGTTTTGTTAACCATTTGGTTAAACTGTATGGTTAAAAAAGCAAAAGATACCGGAACGGAGGAAAAAATACTGGCAGCTGCCCGCAAAGTATTTACCACTAAAGGCATGGCCGGGGCCAGGATGCAGGATATTGCCGATGAAGCAGGCATGAACAAGGCCCTGCTGCATTATTATTTCAGGGATAAGGAGAAACTATTTGAAACCGTCTTCCTGGCAGAAGCCCAGAAATTCTTCCCCACCATCAATGCCATTTTTGCTTCTGAACAACCACTGTTTGAGAAGATCGAAACCTTTGTCAGTGAGTATATTGATGAAATGGTCGAGAATCCCTACCTGCCCT
>DAORJS010000525.1:0-2003 GCA_035439185.1 Chitinophagaceae bacterium | reverse complement strand
CCTGTATTATATCTGAATAATCCGGACGGCATCGATAAAGCCGACAGAAGGGCCATGCTGGATAAAGTAGCTGCTTTAAATGAAGAAAGCAATAAGGCATTTGAAGACCCTGAAATGACTGCGAAAATTCAGCAATACGAAATGGCTTACCGGATGCAGACCGCGGTACCGGAAGTAACAGACTTAAGCAATGAGCCGGAGGATATCATCAAATTATATGGGGCAGAATGCATGGTGCCCGGAACCTATGCCGCCAATTGCTTACTGGCCAGAAAACTATCTGAGAGCGGTGTACGGTTTATTCAACTCTATCACCAGGGCTGGGATGGACATAATAATTTACCAGAAGAGTTAAAAGGTCAGTGTAAGGATACCGACCAGGCTTCAGCTGCATTAATCACCGATTTAAAACAAAGGGGATTACTGGATGAAACTTTAGTGATCTGGGGCGGTGAATTTGGCCGGACTAATTATTGCCAGGGCACGCTCACCAAAGAAAACTATGGAAGAGACCATCATCCAAGATCCTTTACGATATGGATGGCCGGCGGAGGGGTAAAGCCGGGTGTTTATGGAGAAACAGATGAGTTTGGATATAATATTATTTCAAACCCGGTTCATGTCAACGACTTTCATGCTACGGCCTTGCACCTGATGGGACTGGATCATGAAAAGTTAACCTTTAAGCATTTAGGGAGAAGGTATCGCTTAACAGATGTAGCCGGAAAAGTAGTCAGCTCGATAATTGCATAAGTCTATTGTAAAAAATTAATGAACAGAAAAGATTTCATAACGAATACATCCCTTGCAGGGATCAGTGCACTCTGTATTCCTGATTTTATGATCAGGAATGAAATTGTATTCGGGCATCAAAACAAAAAATACCGGATCAATAAACGCTGGAGTCAGGCAGATATCAGCCGCTATCCTGTTAACGATTGTCATGAAATGGTTCAGGATAGTCTGGGAAGGATCATCCTGCTGACCAATGAAACCAGGAACAATGTATTGATCTATGATAAAAACGGAAAACTCCTGAAAACATGGGGAACTGAATATCCTGGTGCTCATGGACTAACCCTCTTTCATGAAAACGGAGAAGATGTTTTATTTATTTGTGATAATAACCGGCACCAGGTGATTAAAACCAGCATCGACGGTAAAGTGCTGATGGTAATTGATTACCCCAAAGAAACCGGGGAATATAAGGCGGCTGCTGAATTTATCCCTACAGAAACGGCCATCGCACACAATGGTGATATTTATGTGGCCGACGGGTACGGGAAAGATTTTGTGATCCAGTATGATGCCAAAGGAAATTATATCAGGCATTTTGGCGGAAAAGGAGATGCAGATAAGCATGTACTGAATGCACACGGGGTTTGTATAGATGGGAGAGATAAAAATAATCCCTGTTTACTGGTAACCTCCAGAATGCAAAACGCATTTAAGCGATTTAGTTTAACAGGGGAATATCTGAGTACGATCCCAATGCCTGGCGCCTGGGTCTGTCGCCCTGTAATAAAAGGCAGGTATTTATATGCGGCCGTTTTACAATCCAACAGCAGACAGTGGCAGCAATCAGGCTTTGTTACCATTTTAGATGAAAACAATAAAGTAATCAGCAACCTGGCAGGAAGTGAGCCGAATTATGGTGATAATAATACATTGAACGAAATGTATCAGACCATCAGGGCTTTTCAGTACCCGCATGATGTATGTATTGATGATGAGGAGAACCTGTATGTGGCGCAATGGAATTCAGGGAAAGTATATCCTTATAAATTTGAACCCATTCAGGCATGAAATATCTCGGCAGTTTTGTTGTGACTATACTTTCCTGTTTTCTTTTAACTGCACAGGATACCTTTCAACTAGCCGCGCCCTTTATCAAACATCAATCTGTTTTCTTTAATAAGAAAGCCAGTGTGGAAATTGTTTTTGCGCAGGAAGGAACTTCCATTCATTATACCCTCAACGGTGCTGCGCCTGCAGCAACCGAT
>DAORJS010000524.1:0-2008 GCA_035439185.1 Chitinophagaceae bacterium | reverse complement strand
GATTCGTCTCTGTCACTTTCCGCTCCTCTCAGTTGAAAATTACAATGGGCAATCCTGAAACGAAACCCTGCCTGCTGACATAATTCACAGAGGACAACAGAATCCAGTCCGCCGCTGACGGCCAGCCATAGGGGGTTAGCTTCGGTAAAAAGTTGCCGTTTGCTGATATGTTCTTTAAATTGTTGAAGGAGATTCATGACTGACAATGCGCAAAGAAACAAAATGTATTTCGCACAGCTGTTGTAGTTATTTCTGCTGAACAGGCTTTTGTTCAGAATGTAAGTTCTTCCCAGGCCGATCTTAACTCACTCAGCGCATGCTGATCTTCTGCTTTTTTGGCTGCTTCCATGCCTTTTTCATATACCTGAATCGCCGTTTCCGTTTGTCCCGTTCTTTCCAGCAATTTGGCAAGATGGTAATAACTGCCGATATAACCCGGTTCCCTGTTTAATATTTCCTCAAATAAGCGGCGGGCTTCTTCCTCATTTCCCAGTTTGATATATTCCAATGCCAGAGCATGCTGCAGAAAACTATCTGCAGGCTGGGTTTCCAGCATGGCCCGGATTTTATCGATCCGGCTCCCCCCCGTTCCTGACTGATTATTCATGCTGATTTCTTATTTCTTATTTTTATCCGGCTCCCTTATCTTTGCGTTAGTTGCATAAACAACTATCTGTTAACCGACTTAAAAGTAAACGATGAAGATCCTTGTTTGTATCAGTAAAACGCCGGATACCACGGCAAAAATAGCCTTCACCGATAACAACACGAAATTCGACGCCAATGGCGTGCAGTGGATCATTAACCCCTACGATGAATGGTACTCGTTGGTACGTGCCATTGAACTGAAAGAGGCAGACCCCACTATCGTTATTCATCTGGTAACGGTAGCCGCAGCGGATGCAGATCCGATCATCCGGAAGGCCCTGGCCCTGGGTGGAGATGAAGCCATCCGGGTGAATGCCGACAGTCATGATAGCTTTTATATCGCGGCCCAGATCGCAGAAGTTGCTAAACAAGGCGGATATGACCTGATTTTTACCGGTAAAGAAACGATTGATTACAATGGTTCATCCATTGGCGGGATGGTTGCTGAGTTGCTGGATCTTCCCTATATCTCCCTGGCCACCAAATTTGATATCAGTGGCAACAAAGCTACCGTGACACGCGAAATTGAAGGTGGTGAGGAAGTAGCGGAAGCCAGCCTGCCACTCGTTGTAAGCTGTCAGAAAGGAATGGCAGAACAAAGAATCCCCAATATGAAAGGTATCATGGGCGCCCGGACCAAACCCCTGAAAGTACAGGAACCGGTTGCTGCTGATCCGCTGACTGCAGTGTCAGGATTTGAACTGCCTCCTGCCAAAGCCGGTGTAAAACTGGTGGATGCAGACAATGTGGACGAACTGGTAAGACTCCTTCACGAAGAAGCCAAGGCGATCTGATTATTTAACACAACTAAACTATTTGAATATGTCAGTTTTAATATTCATTGATACCACGGATGGACATGTAAAAAAGGCAACCCTTGAAGCCCTCTCCTATGGCAGTAAAATTGCCGCTCAAATGGGAACAGTGGCAGAAGGCGTGGTATTGGGAAATGTACAGGATGACCTTGCTGCACTGGGTAAATATGGTGTAACAAAAATTCATCAGGTAAATGCTGAGGCATTGAACCAGCCGGATGCGCAGGTCTATTGTAAGGTATTGGCTGAAGTGGCTACCGCTACCGCAGCATCAGTGATTGTATTCTCCAATAACCTCAATGGTAAAGCCATTGCCCCCCGTTTATCGGCCCGTTTAAAAGCAGGACTGGTTTCCGGTGCTGTTGCCCTTCCTGATACGAGTAATGGTTTTGTGGTAAAAAAGAATGTATTCTCAGGAAAAGCATTTGCCAATATCAGTGTAACCACTCCGGTTAAAATCATTTCCCTTAATCCCAACGCCTACCAGGTCATTGCGGGGGAAGGAACAGCAGCCGTTGAATCATTTGCCACCAGTGTTGGTGCCG
>DAORJS010000523.1:0-2009 GCA_035439185.1 Chitinophagaceae bacterium | reverse complement strand
CAGAAGATGAATGGATATAAGCCCCCTGGTATTACCAGGATTACTATTCATCCCGGATATCACGGGGATTGGAACCGGACATGGAAAAGGGGTTCAATAGTGGCCATAGCACCCTATTTTAATGCCGAAGAATATACCGTATCAGATAAAATGGGGAAATACAGATCTATACTTGACCTTATACAGGTTTCAACCCTTCAACTCAGTGAGGAATACCAATGGGATAAAACGGTTTTTGAAAATGCTTATCAGGAAATTATCAGGGCGAACTATGAATTCATAAAGGAGTATCCTGTAAAAATGTCCCGGGATAAAAAGAAGTTTGCACGGGTTCAGGTTGAGAAAACAGAGACAACAACCCGATTGAATTTGATATTTACAATCAATGGCATAGAGAAGAAAGTTCAGCTTTTTGAAAAAAGGAACTGGTACTGGTATGACAGTGTCTATGAATTGGCTAAACATTCAAAATGGCTCGACAAACATACATTTGGGGTGTATTCAAAGCAGTCGGACAGGTTTGGTTACTATTCACTCCTGGATGATGTTATCATTGGAAAATTGGACTTTAATAAAAACGATTTTCCGGAGTAATAAACTGCTCCTCTCTTTCTGGCCTTCGGTCTGCATGGTCTTTTAGTTGTAGGCATTGAGGACAAGTCCACTCTAGTGATGCAGGTATAGGCATTACAAGTACAATTTTAAAAACAGAGTTGATGAATTTCCACTTTATTTAGTATATTTTAAGGCGGAAGCCATATAGAACCACCCCACGCATATCCATATGAGAAAAAGGTTTTCAATTGTTTTACTGACGCTGTTTTTGCCGGTTGTTTTGGTAACCGGACAGCCAATTAATAATCAGGAGAAAATATTTTCCATAGCCGAATTAAAAGCAGATCTGCAATTCTTTAAATCCAAACTGGAGAATTACCACCCGGGTCTTTATCTGTACAATCCCAAATCAGTCATTGATCATGTTTTTGACAGTCTTGAGAATGGCATTTCCCAGCCCCTCAGCGAAAGAGCATTTTATAAACATATCAGTATCCTCAGCTCGGTAATCAAAGACGGACATACCATCATCTTACCCGGAGAAACCGGTTCCGGCAAGCCGGGCCACTTTCTTCCTTACCAGTTTGCTATTAAGAATAACCAGTTATTTACCTATTTGGTTTGTACCGGTGACCGGACCATTCCTGCCGGGGCTGAAATCGTGAGTATTAATCATCTGACAGCAACGGATATTATCAAACAGCTTTGTGAAAGGCAGGTGAGAGACGGGGATAACCTGACTTATCCGATATGGATAATCAGCAACTATTTCAGACAGTATTATAGTTTTATATTCGGACAGCCGGACAGCTTTACAATCAGTTATAAAACAGATGGACAAGAAAAGGAAACAGTCATCAGGGCTTTACCCAGGGACAGTATTTATTATTACCGGCAGCAGAATTATCCTGCCAGCATAGGATCAGGCCTCCCCAACGAAGGACTTACGCTTTCTATTGAAAAAGATAATCGCTATGCTTTAATGACAATAAAAGATTTTCATAACGATATTCTGAAAAAGGAGTACAAACAAAACTTTAATAAAGTAATTCCTTCCTTCTTTGAGCAACTCAACAAAAGCAAGACGGAAAACCTGATACTGGACCTGAGAAATAACCAGGGTGGGGATGTTGAGAACGGCGTCTTGTTATTATCTTATTTATTGGATCAGACTTTTTCAGTCGTACAGGAATATTTTTGTGTAGATGATAAACAGCTTAAGCCTTGCAAGGGACCCTCACGGGGTCTGCATGATCCCAGGCCCGGTCAATTTAAGGGCAATCTTTATGTTTTAATAAATGGAGGGAGCTTTTCCAATTCAGGCATTGTATCCTCCTGTTTACAGGTGAACAAGCGGGCCATATTCATCGGACAGGAAACAGGAGGTAATCCGCATGTGATAAATGGGTATAGTAAAGATATCAGTCTGCCCAATACCAAAATTCAGGTGCAGA
>DAORJS010000522.1:0-2013 GCA_035439185.1 Chitinophagaceae bacterium | reverse complement strand
AACTGGTCCTGAAAAATACCGCCGAAGCTGATCTCATGATCCGTGTGGGTGATATTGATAATCTTGGTTTTGGTTTTGATGCAGATTTCAATCCCTTCAGTGGCCGCTCTACCTGGTCACATGGTTTTCCCTGGACAATCAATGCAACTGATGCCAGGGGAACAGACCGGATCATGGTACCTACCAGCTATAAACCAGGATCATTCGGAAGTGATGGCTATACCGGCACTACAACCCGCCCGGCCAATCAGCCACAAAAGATCGCCATCCCGCTGGGCGCCTTGAAGGATATCAGCATTGATTCTGCAGCCTTGCAACTTTTTATAGATGATTTTCAGTCGCCCTCCATGCATTCAAAATTTCAGGTAAAAATCAACGGGATCCGCTTTCCCGAAGCTGAGAAAATGATCAGTCGTATCGATCAGACAGGCCCGATCGGAAAACTGATCACCCTCCGGCTCACTCCTGAAATCATGCAATTACTCAAAGCTGATTCACTGGTCATCGCTATTGATGACCCGGTTTCAAAAGTCGGAGATGGTTATGCGCTTGATTTTGTAAAACTGCTGATCAATCCAAAAACCATTTATAAAGGACGTATCAGCGGCCGTGTGGTTGACTTTGAAACACGCGAACCCATTCCAGGTGCGCTTGCAGCAGTGGAAGGATTTCCCCCAGCCATTGCCGATGCGGAAGGTTTTTTTACACTGGAACAGATACCGGCCGGTCTCAATATTGTAAAGGGCAGTCATACCGGTTATGCGGCTGATTTAAAACAGGCCGATGTGATTGATGGTGAAACCACCGAAAACCTGGAACTGGAATTAAAACGTTCCGGTAAACTGAATTTTAATAATAAAACCTTACAGGAAGGAGATGAACTGGTGCTGAACAATATCCAGTTTGATGTAAATAGTGCCAGCTTAAAACCGGCTGGTAAAACGGAGTTAGATAAACTGGCAGCCTTCCTGCTTCAAAACAAACAGGTGGAAATATTATTATCCGGACATACCTCCTCTGAAGGCAGTGCCCCGCTGAACCGGGAGCTTTCACTGAAAAGAGTACGTAGTTGTAAAGACTATCTTGTATCCAAAGGGATTGATGATGGCCGGATCAGTATCCGTGGTTTTGGACCAGATATGCCGGTAGCCCCCAACGATACAGAAGCCAACCGGGCCAAAAACAGAAGGGTGGAAATGAAACTGACCAGCCTTTGACCCGAAAAATTGACCACTGATCAACAATAATATCAACCGGAAAAAAGATTACGTATCTTTTCTGTCTAAATTATCCATTATGAAGAAAGCATTGGTAGCTGTATTGTTAATGGCCGGAATTGGTGCTGTGGCCTTTGCCAGCTTCAACAACAGGAAAAAAGCCAATTGCCCGCAGGAAAAAAATGCGAAGGCTAAAAAAGAATGTGAGCGGAAATGCATGTTCAGTCTCTGAACTGCTCCCTCCAGCAGAACTCCGGAATCAACCATTCCGGAGTTTTTTTTGCTTCTGCCAATCCTATTCGGCGGAAAATTTATTTGTATAATAATGATTTTGAACTACTTGAAAAGAAATTAAATTATCAAAAAATTTGCCTGACCATCTCTTTTCAGCCCCCGAAATTGCTAATTTTGGATGGCACAGCTGACCCATTCAGTTCTTCGCGTGTTTTATTTACTACCCGTTTACTATTGCTGACCATCTGCATGTGAAAATGAACTTTTAAAAAAAGGAGGATGTATGTACGCGTATGATTTGCTGGAAACCGGTTGTTACTACCTCGTAAAAGAAAAGGAAGACTCCCCGATTATCCTGATCAAAGTGGCGGTGGAAACCGACCATTGCCTGTTTATACAACGATTTGATGATTTACTGGCTACCGAGTGGAAACTCCGGAAAGACCCGCTGTTTGATATCATCGAATGCCTGAGTGATGAGAAAGTAAAAGAATGGGAAGAGCATTATCGGAGTAATGCGGATGCTTATTATGAGGATGATGAGGAAGAGTAGTGGGAAATT
>DAORJS010000521.1:0-2013 GCA_035439185.1 Chitinophagaceae bacterium | reverse complement strand
ACCGGTATTTGTTCAGGTACTGTTTCGGTCGAAACCGCTGTTGTGATTTCCTTTGCTGCGTTTTCTTTTTTTACTTTTATCAATTCCGCATCTCCTGTATCATATAAGAGATGTTCTACCCAGACCGGGTTATGGAAATAGAGTAGTGTTTTCTGCAGCTGATCCTCGAATCCATCCACTCTTTCGGCCTGCATTTTTTTGGCCAGCAATAATTGCGCCGCACCTAAATAGGGGTTCCTTCCGGCAAACTGCTGCAATTCAGGTAAACTGCATTGTTCCAGCGAATCTTTTTGCAATAATGTTCTTACCAGTTGATCGATCCGGATATTCATGGGTCCAGGTTAGCGGTAACTTACCAGTTGGAAAATAACTTATTAAAGATTTCATCAGTCAGGGTACGAATCATCTCATCACCCAATGAATTTTCAGCCTGTTGAAAGGACTGATTGCCCTTGAATTCAAAACTCCGGCTGATATCATATTCATTTACCTTATCCTTTGTATTATCGGTCACAGCAATATGCACCGCCACAGATAAGCGGTTATTGGCCACCTGCTGATTGGAGATTGCAGAAGTACTGAACGAATAATCCGAAATAAAACCGGTGATTTCCCAATCCACTTTATCATTATTGGTCTGCGTCAACCGGGTTTGCCCTACAATTTTCTGCCGGAGTTTATCTGTTAAGCGCGGACTTAACTGCGGGTTTACATAGCGGGCTTTGTTCTCAATATAATTGACCTTGACCGTTTTTATTTCCGGAGGAATCGATACATCCTTGAATTTATAGACTCCGCAACCAGCTGCGAAAATGATCAGCAGTATAAAGAATAAACGGTATGAATGATGAATGATGCGGGTCATGTTACAAAATTAGTGATCTGTTTTGCAGGATGCTGATTTCATTTCAGAGTTCTTCAATATCATATTCCTTTAATTTCCGGTACAGGGTTCTTTCACTGATACCCAGATCCATCGCCGCATCTTTTCTTTTACTCTTGTGTTTTTTCAGGGCTTTGATGATCAGTTCTTTTTCCTTATCCATGATATTCAGACTTTCATCCACTTCCACATGGGCATGAATATCATTATTATTCATCAGTACCGGCTGATTGTTTGGTAAGACCGGTTGGGCAGGACTGATACTGACGGGATTGGCAGCCGGCAGGTTCACCAGATTATCCGCGGAATTGATCCGGAAAGCTTCTGATTCCCGCAGTTCATTGATCATGGACTGACTTTGGGCCACCATCCCCGGATTTTGCAATACTTCCAGAAACATTCTTTTTAACTCTGTTACATCTTTCTTCATATCAAAGAAAAGCTTGTACAGGATTTCCCTTTCATTCGAAAATTCAGGTCCATGCCCATTGGTATTAGCCAGAACCGGCATCCGGTTGCTGGAATAGGGTTGGAGATATTTGCTCAGCTCCCGGGCATTGATCATTTTATCCTGAGCCAGCACTGAAATCTGTTCTGCAATATTCTTTAATTCCCGCACATTGCCCGGCCAGGGATAATTTATTAACAGTTGTTTTGCCTCTTCATCCAATTGTACCGAGGAGGTTCTGTAACGGGTGGCAAAATCAGCAGCAAATTTCCGGAACAGGATATGAATATCTTCCGGACGATCATGCAGGGCCGGTACCCGGATGGGCACCGTACTCAAACGGTAATACAGATCTTCTCTGAATTTGCCAGCCTGTACTAACTGCAACAGATCTTTATTGGTTGCAGCAATCACCCGAACATCGGTCTTCTGAACCTTGGAGGAGCCTACCCGGATAAATTCACCACTTTCCAATACCCGTAATAATCTGGCCTGGGTTCCCAGGGGTAATTCACCGATCTCATCCAGAAAAATGGTACCGCCATTCACGGTTTCAAAATATCCCTTGCGGGCATCCGCTGCCCCTGTAAAAGAACCCTTCTCATGTCCGAATAATTCGGAGTCAATCGTGCCTTCCGGAATCGCACCGCAATTCACCGCAATAAAAGGATTATGTTTTCTT
>DAORJS010000520.1:0-2014 GCA_035439185.1 Chitinophagaceae bacterium | reverse complement strand
ATATTGAAGTATATTTAAATAGTGTGGTTGACATTAAGAATGTAAGACCTGTTTCCGCTGCGAAAAAATCATTTTAAGATCAGTAGCGGAACTACTTACCAGGTCACTGCACGGCCAACAGGATAAGCCATTATTAAGTTTTTGTAAGCAGTGATGACCATGCGATCATATCAGTCAATTTGCATCAGCTTATTTTTTTTGTTCCTGCAACAGGCTGTATCGGCACAAAAACCGGTTAAGCCTGCCGCTCCTTTGTTTTTTGATAAAGGAAAACTGCATTATACCCCCGAGCCCAACGGGGACCGTATTCCTGATTTTTCTTACTGTGGTTATATGGCTTCTGAAAAACCCATTCCAACCGTTCCGGTAAAAATAATTGTGCCGCTTGCAAAAGGAGATGCCACTTCAAGGATTCAGGCAGCACTCGATCAACTGGCGGCCATGCCCCCCGACAATAATGGAATCCGTGGCGCCGTATTATTACAAAAAGGGAATTATGAAGTAAATGGTCAGTTAAGAATCAAAGCATCAGGTATCGTACTTCGCGGTAGTGGGGTTGGACTGACTACCATCACTGGTACAGGAAACGGCAGACTGGCCCTGATCAAGATTATCGGAAAGAATACTATTTCAAGAGAGGCTACCGGCATGAAAATTATTGATCCCTATGTACCGGTGGGTGCTATGCAGTTCAAAGTGGATAGCGGGATACTGTTTAAGGATCATAGCAACCGGATCATTATTCGTCGTCCTTCCACACAAAAATGGATCAATCAACTGGGCACTGCTCATTTTGGTGGCGGCATCACTGCCCTCGGCTGGAAACCAGGTGACCGCGATCTTTTTATTGACCGTACCATCACAAGAATCGAAGGCAATACCATTTATGTAGATGCGCCCATCACTTCAGCCATTGATAGTACCTATGGTGGTGGCACGATTTATTACTATTCTCCGGCTGACCGGGTCAGCCATTGCGGGATTGAAAATCTCAGTCTGGTTTCTGCCTATGATGCAAAGAATCCAAAAGATGAAGATCACCGATGGAATGCGATTAATCTCGAGAGTGCCGAAGATTGCTGGGTCCGGCAAATCAATTTTAAATTTTTTGCAGGCAGTGCCGTCAGTGTACTCGAAACGTCTAAAAGAATTACAGTAGAGGATTGCAAATCGTTGTCGCCTGTATCTGAAATCGGCGGACAAAGACGTTATACTTTTCTCACCACGGGCCAACAAACATTAATCCAACGCTGTTATGCCGAAAAGGGCTACCATGATTTTGCTGTGGGCTTTTGTGCTCCTGGTCCCAATGCTTTTGTACAATGTGAATCCATTCAACCGTATAGTTTCAGCGGCACGATCGATAGCTGGGCCAGCGGTGTGTTATTTGATGTAGTAAATGTGGATGGAAACGCCCTGCGTTTTGGTAACCGCGGACAGGATGCCAATGGTGCCGGATGGACAGCCGCCAATAGTGTATTCTGGAATTGTACCGCGGCAAGGATTGATTGTTATCAACCACCCACTGCTCAAAACTATTCCTTTGGCAGCTGGGCACAGTTCGCTGGTGATGGATACTGGGGTGAATCCAATAATACCATTACCCCAAGAAGTTTATTTTATCAGCAGCTTAAAGAAAGACTCAACAAGAATATTGATGCGCAGGCACAATTGATGCCGCTGCTTACTGAAGCCAGTAGCAGTCCATCCGTAGAAACCGCCTTGCAACTCGCCAAAGAAGCAGCAACACCGCGCCTGCTTTTACGAAACTGGATTGATGAAGCGGCGAAACGGAATCCCATTAATACCACAACAGCGGGGGCATTAATGCTGGATGAATCCAAAATCAAGCCGCCCTTTATTTTCAAAACGACAGCCGCTCTGCAAGTGAAAAACGGCTGGCTGGTACGCGGTGCAGAAGTATTAACCGGCAAAAGACAAGGCGTTCAGTGGTGGAGTGGTGGACTGCAGCCTTCTGATATAAAAAATGCCAAAGAACATCTCACCCGTTTTG
>DAORJS010000519.1:0-2014 GCA_035439185.1 Chitinophagaceae bacterium | reverse complement strand
TCCATCTGAATACTGAAGCTTCCTTCAATAAAACCCGTTACCGGAGGACCAAATGTGGTGATATTCACTACCGGGTTGGGTGTGATAACAGATTGCGTATTCATTCCGGA
This sequence comes from Chitinophagaceae bacterium, assembly GCA_035439185.1. GTDB lineage: Bacteria > Bacteroidota > Bacteroidia > Chitinophagales > Chitinophagaceae > JJ008. Next base: position 1,904 of record DAORJS010000519.1, on the reverse strand, counting down.
TCCTGCAAATACAGTAACCGCCTGCAGAGGCAGGTTATTGGCAGCAACCCCATTATTGAGGAAGGTAAAATCACCTCCGATTAATGAACCTGCAGATTGCCGGTAGCCGGCTGATCTGGTAGTAGCCGAATAAGGTCCGCTGGAAAGGGCGGTATCAATAGTATTGAAATTATCCGGAGGAGATGCCAGATTAATCGGATTACCGTCGATCAGGATTTCTATAAACTGCAGAGAGGATGTACCACAGGCCTGTAAAGTACCTACATTGATCGTACCACTTGTACCGGATCCGCCTACCGGTGCTGATTGCTGTAAAGCTGTATAATCAACTCCCAGAACCGTAAAATTGAGGGGACTGCTTCCACATCTTACCAGACTTAAACTAAAACTTCCATTGGTAATGGGTACCACATAATGATTGCCTCCGGTTACATAGATCGCTGCAGCACCGTTCGTAACATTGGCATTGGCGCAATTGGTAACGGTTCCGGTGATAATGAGGTTATTCGTACCAGGTATATTGACCGTGATTGGTGGCAAAGTAGTGGCGGCACTGAAGGGTCCAATATTCTGAGAGAAGATTACATTATTGCAAATATCCAGTACTTCGAGTACGAGGGCTTCGTCTTTGGGTACTTTTCCGCAGAGATTACCCAGCGAATCAGTTCGGCCATAACCATAGGTATTATTCACCACCCTCTTGATCCGGATCTGTGCATTGATCAGGGGCTGGTTATTGTTATCCTTAAAGCTCATGCAAAGATCAATCAAAGGGAAAGGAGCATCGCAGTTCCAGAAGGAGAAATGACTTACCTGTGTGACATAGTATGCTCCTGATTTGGTAGCAGTCCCTTCCTGTTTCCAACGGGCCGTGGCTTCATCAAAATGCCAGAGATCAATCGTGGCTGGTGCACTGGCTTGTAAAGACGCAGGAATCGGAAAAGTTAACTCGGCTGTTTTACCAGCGGCTATTTTCATTGGTACTCCACCCGGGCCAGTGAGCTCCACACCCAGCATACCATAGGTTGACAATCCTCTTTCTTCTCCTCCGGTTGTAATCCCGCGAAGATCACCCATCAGGGTAAAGGGCAAATCTGCTGATGAGGGATCGATCCATGCCATGGCCACATTCACAGTACCACTATAAGCAGTTCCACCGGCATCAGTAATGGCATTGGCGGGTATCACGAGTTTACCACCGCCGACAATTGAAATCGTACCACCGGCAGAAGCAGTAAATGTTCCGCTATTGGTTTTGGGGATCAGTTTGATCTTTACATTATTGATGACCCCCTGTGTTGCCGGAAAACTCCGGTAGGCATTGAAGTATCCGCTTTTTATGACTTTAACGGTTGCATTCGCTTTGGACAGACTGATATTTCTGAACTTAAAAGCTCCATAGCGGTCGGTAGTGGTACTGGCCGCACCGCTGGTAACCGTCACACCGGCCACGGGCTGGTTATTTTCATCCACGACGATTCCATTCACCCCACCGGTGACCATGATGGCATCATTTACCACTGGCCCGGGCGGGACGGGTGTACTTCCACCGCCACCATCAATTTCACGCTGACAGGCATTAAAAAAAATAACGGAACTGATTAAGAGGAACAGAACGGAAAGTTTCCAGAGAAGGTTTTGTTTTTTCATGACGTTGGTTTGGTTTTCAAACGCGGGACTATCTATTAAAGATATTATTTTTTTGTCATCTGAATGGGGCAGCAACCTATTGGGAAAGATCGTCGTTTTCTGAAGAACAGTATTAGACCTTTCAAAACCGGAAAAGCTTAATTTTAATCAAAATAAATTATTATGGATCAGCGCATCATCAACTTGTACGACGAGTACACGCATAAACCATTGAGCCGTCAGGAGTTCCTGAGAAAATTAACCCTGCTGGCCGG
>DAORJS010000518.1:0-2016 GCA_035439185.1 Chitinophagaceae bacterium | reverse complement strand
TTCCCTTTTTTGCAGCAATAGTTTGCGGTCACGCAGCGGGTCGTGGTTATTGACTGTACCATGGGAATAGGGGGTGATATGGAGTGATTTGATCCAGATTTCCCCTTTGTGAACCAGGCAGTAACTGTCGTTAAAGCTCACTTTACCGTCCCGGATAGATTTGATCTCGGTACCCAGCAATACCACTCCAGCCACATAACGGATATCTATGAAGTATTCGTGGGTAGCGGAACGGTTTCGTATATCAGTCAAATTACTCATGAAACTTAATCACCGAAAACAATTTTGTTTCCGGATTCAATATCCCTAATATATAATGCTGTTTATTCTTAATGATAAAGGAACTGTTTGCAGAAATATCCTGCAAACTTACGTGATTAAGCAGAAGGTCCAGCATAGTGATACTTTTTTCACCTGCAGAGGGTTCCAGGTTGCTCATTGAAAACCTGGAATGAGCAAACACCAATTTGTCCCGATCAGTATATAAATACGGAATAATCTGCAGCCTTCCAATATGGATATTTGCCGCTTCAGTCAACATGGATGTAGTTAAGGCGAGTAAACTGCCTTCAATACCCATTGTATACCGGTAATACATACAGGTAAAAGTGATACTGTCTTTACTCCTGCCGGAAACGAAGATGGAACTACCGGTGAGTTTTCTTAGAAAATTCTTCGGACTGCTGAACTCCCTTGCCTGTTTCGGTGATAACCAGGTTCCGAACTGATTATAATCCGAATGGATCAGTTTGGAAAGGCCATCCTTTGGGTGTAATTGGTACTCTTTAATAAGCTGTCCAGAATGGGCATTAAAAAAGTGAAATGCCAGATAACGGGTAGACTGATTTTTTACCAGTAGTGTAGAGTCAAAAATGACAGCCCACAGTCCTTTAAAGTCATATCCGATCTGGGCGTTTGTATTGGCGATAAGATCGTTGAAATAAAAATTACGGATTGTCGCTTTTTGGTTATTGATATTTAATCTGATAAGGCTATATCCGCTATGTGCTTTCATTACACAGGGGATATACAGATCAGTGGCATTGTAAAAAACTGGTACTGAAAATTTTGATTCTGTAAAATAACTCTGGCTGGTTTGTACGGGGAGCAGGTACCTGAAATGAAATTTATCGAATGCTATTTTCATTTCCTCCACCACATCTTTGCGGAAAGCGCTCATATCCTCTGAATCAAAATTCGTGGCCGGCAAAATCCATTGTTGGATATCCACCGGCTGCTCTGGTCTTATCTGATACAGCAAAAACTTCCGTTCTTTTACTCTCCAGGTAAGTACCTGCAACGCATCTTTATTGGGGATGATCGAAACAACAGACTCAGATTTTACATTGTCTGGCAGGTAAAAGACATTTACGAGACTGTCTTTTTTCTTTCCGTAATCTGGTTTGATCAAAAGAAGCCGTTTGCCGTCATTATAAACTTCAAAATAACCGGATTGAAGAATTAATGGTCCCAATAAACCGGCTTTCTTTTTTTTATCCCAATGAATGCTCAGGCTGTCGGCAGAAAAACTGTAAAAATTAAGCAACTGAAAGTTGCTGTCATAGCAAATGCGGGTAATCTGTTCCCTGGTCTGGCATATGAGATAATATCTGTTATGAATACTGTCGTATATACCAAGAGAATGATCCTTTTTTGTAAGTGCAATGGGAGGCTTAAACGAAAGACTGTCCGGCACCTGGCTCAGTAAAACTTGCGCGGTAAAGAGATATGAAATGAAAAAGATCAACACCTTTCTCATTGCACAGTAATTAATTTTTTATGAGGGAAATAACCGTGCTTAACTTTTCTTTTAAGTCCTTCCTCGGTACAATGAAATCCAGGAACCCATGTTCCAGAATAAATTCACTGCGCTGGAATCCTTCAGGCAGGTCTTTTTTAATGGTTTCTTTAATGACCCGCGGACCGGCAAAACCAATCAGGGCACCCGGTTCCGCAATATTCAGATCTCCCAGCATACCAAAGGAAGCGGAAATACCGCCGAATGTGGGATCGGTG
>DAORJS010000517.1:0-2018 GCA_035439185.1 Chitinophagaceae bacterium | reverse complement strand
AAACTCGACCGCCAGATCGAGAGTATTGTAAAAGAGTTTGATGGGGCATGGTATAAGAATCCTTACAGAGTGAATTAGGCGAGTGGCGAGTAGCAAGTGGCGAGTAGGCTATCATCACATTAGAGGCCAGGGGTAGAACACACGAACAAAAGATATAAAAACGCTGAAATTACCAGCAACCTTCTTCCGGACTTTCCGACTTCCGGACTTCCGGTCTTTCGGACTTCCGGTCTTCCAGACTTCTCTCCTCCCCTTTAGGGGTTGGGGGTGGACTTCCGGACTTATTCAATATCTTTAACTTCCATTCCGTTTCCCACTTTTTCAACTTTCCATTTTCAATTTTCAACTACCATGAAGCTCAACCTACTGGCCATCGGTGTACATCCAGACGACGTAGAACTCGGTTGTTCCGGCACCCTGATCAATGAAATCAAGGCTGGAAAGAAATGTGGTATTATTGACCTGACCCAGGGTGAACTGGGAACCCGTGGCACTATTGATACCCGTTATCAGGAAGCAGCCAATGCCGCCATGATCATGGGCGTTCAGGTAAGGGAGAATCTTAAAATGCGGGATGGCTTTTTTGAAAACGATGAAACCCATAAACTGCAATTGATTGCAGCCATCCGCAAGTACCAGCCGGATATTATTATCGGAAATGTATTACATGACCGCCATCCTGATCATGGACGTGCCGGCAAGATGATTGCTGAAGCCAGTTTTTTAGCGGGACTGGCCAAGATTGAAACTAAAGATGAACTTGGAAATGCCCAGGAACGGTGGCGCCCGTCCTATGTACTCCATTATATTCAGGATTGGTACCATGAGCCGGACTTACTCATCGATATCAGCGAAGTCTTTGAACAAAGAATGGAAGCCATCAAGGCTTACTCCACTCAGTTTCATAATCCGGCAGGGAATACTGCAGAGCCACAGACCTATATCTCCACTCCGGATTTTCTGGATAGTGTAATTGCCCGTGCCCGGATGTTTGGTAAAAGAATCGGAGTGAAATATGCGGAAGGGTTTATCACCGAAAAGAAAATCGGGATCAGAAGTCTGGATGCATTGATTCAGAATGAAACCTGAGGACAGCATTCAGGCCCTTTATTAGTATAATCATTTAAGGATTATTACGCCCGGAGACCAATACTTTTTCTGTCAATAATTATCAATTTTCATTACAGTATTTAAAACCTATGGCAAATGAACAGTTACATCATCCGCAACAGCCGTAAAGAAGATTTTGAATCTGTCTTCGCCATCTGGCTTGAAAATCAAAGCCAGGCAATCGGGAAAACGGTATCAGCGAAAACTGCCGAACCATATAAGAATGAATTATATCATCAATTTAATGATGACAAATATTCCCATTTCTATATTGCCGAAAACTCAAAAAATCAAATTATAGGCTGGCAGGCACTGCTGTCTGTCATAAGCAATCCTTTACTTAAAATGTATGCTGCCCAATCCAATACCTATGTAACAAAAGATTATCATGATAGTGACATCGGTTATCAGCTTGTTGCACATGCCGTCAATGATGCAAAACGGCACGGAATTGAACAAATATATGGATGGGTAAAAGCGGATAATAGTGCAATAAACAAGATTGCCCAGAAATTCACTTCTCTTAAATTGAATATCACAAAAACCGATAACCTTCCAGACATCAACCTTTATGTAATCCAGGTATCGCATTAACCTCAGGATCCCATTGAACCTTTTTTAATTTTTCCCTTTCGGTCGTGATTCACTTCTGGTGCTATTTATTAATCCGAAAAACAAAAATGATGGCAACTAAAAATAAAACCACTGAAACCAGGGCCGATGTTGCCGATTTCATACACTCTTTTGTTGAAAATGACCAAAAGAAAGTTGATAGTTTCCATCTGATTGAACTGATGAAGAAATGGTCTGGATTTGAACCGAAAATGTGGGGGCCAACGATGATTGGTTTTGGAAGCTACCATTACAAATATGCAAGCGGACATGAGGGCGAAGCCATGCTGATCGGT
>DAORJS010000516.1:0-2022 GCA_035439185.1 Chitinophagaceae bacterium | reverse complement strand
AGGAAGGGCCAGTATTTTAAATCCGGTACAGGGAACGGTGATCACCAAGTATGCCATGGAAGGGGAGATTACTTCTCCTGGAAAGGCCCTGTATAAAATTGCTGACCTCCGCACCATGACTTTGCGGGCCTATATCACCGGCACGCAGTTATCACAGGTCAAACTCGGACAAACCGTAAAAGTCTTTACCGATGATGGTAAAAACAAATACCGCGAAACCATCGGTGTCATCAGCTGGATCAGTGATAAGGCAGAGTTTACTCCAAAGACCATTCAAACCAAGGAAGAAAGAGCCAATCTGGTATATGCGATTAAAGTGCGGGTGAAGAATGATGGGCTGCTGAAGATTGGGATGTACGGGGAGGTGAAATTTGTCCCCGGCGGCGGTAATAGCGATGAAAAGTAGAAGGACATATAAATGTAATGACCCGGATTCAATTGAATGACCAGACCCCGCCGGCGGCAAATTGTATAGAAAAGAAAACTGAACAGCAGAACAGAAGAACAAGGAACAGAAGAATGATGAAGGGAGGGGCGTTTGCCTAAGAGAGAGAGGGCAATTAAATATTGGGCATTGAAATTTTTTCACCGGCGCCAAAAAGTAAACGGAGGCCACATTTTTATCAAACGCCACAGGATAAACTGCCCCAGAGGGGCACAATCCTGGTAACAACGAAACATCCTTATGATGACCAGACCCCGGAGGGGTCTAACAAAATTGAAAGTTGAAAGTTGAAAATGGAAAATTGTTATGAGGCGGTTGAATGAAGATAAACGCCATCATTATTCAGGAAACGTCACAGGAAAAACTGCCCCAGCGGGGCAACAGCCCAGTTGAGGAAATACATTAAACAGCAGAACAGATGAACAAAGGAACAGAAGAATGATGAAGTGAGGGGCGTTTGCCGATGAGACGGCGGGCAATTAAATATTGAGCGTTGAAAATTTTTCACCGGCGCTGAAAAATAAACCGCCGCTACATGTTAAACAAACGCCCAATTGAAAACTGCCCCGGAGGGGCGCAATATTGGTAACAACGCAACATAATAAATGAAACAAGACCCCGGAGGGGTCTGACAAAATAGTATCGAAACACATTACAATGCCTGCAGTAAGCATCAACCATATCACCAAAACCTACGGTACCAAAAAGCAAAGCGTCACCGCCCTCGATGACATCTCCTTCCATGTAGACAAAGGCGAGCTCTTTGGCATCATCGGTCCGGATGGTGCGGGCAAGACCTCTTTGTTCCGCATCCTCACCACCTTATTACTGGCCGATGGCGGAAGCGCCACTGTGGATGGCTTTGATGTGGTCAAGGATTTTGCTGCGATCCGCAACCGGGTAGGATATATGCCGGGACGATTCTCGTTGTATCAGGATCTGACCGTAGAAGAAAACCTGGAATTCTTCGCCACCATCTTTAAAACAAGTATTGAAAAAAACTATGAGCTGATCAAAGACATCTATATCCAGATAGAACCATTCAAAAAGCGCAGGGCTGGAAAATTATCAGGAGGGATGAAACAAAAGCTCGCCTTAAGCTGTGCGCTGATTCATAGTCCTTCTGTTTTATTTCTCGATGAGCCTACTACGGGAGTGGATGCTGTAAGCCGCAAAGAATTCTGGGAAATGCTGAGAGGATTAAAAGCAAAAGGCATTACTATCCTGGTGTCCACGCCCTATATGGATGAAGCAGGCTTGTGTGACCGGGTGGCATTATTGCAAAAAGGAAAAATCCTTTCCATCAATACACCCGCAGGGGTGGAGGCATCTTTTAAGCAACCGCTGATGGCAGTGAAGTCAGCCAATATGCTGCCCCTGCTCCGTGAATTACAGCAGCTGGATATTGTAACCGATGCTTATCCCTTTGGGGAATACCATCATGCCGTCATGAAGGATGAGCAAGCAGCATTGGCATTAAGTGACAGGATCAATGCAATGAATCATCAGGGACTTGTGATTAAAAGAACATCGGCCAATATTGAAGATTGTTTTATCTCCTTAATGAAAAATATATG
>DAORJS010000515.1:0-2022 GCA_035439185.1 Chitinophagaceae bacterium | reverse complement strand
TTTACGGAGGGAGAATTCTTTCCCGTCTGCCAATACAATTCCATCCCCACCTACATTAATCACACCCAGCTCTCTTCTTTCCAGAAAATAGTCGGCACGGAGTTCGGGATGATTCGGAAGATCAATGGTTTTATTCACCGGCTGAATACCTCCAATAATCACGCGGTCGTAATGGGAATAAACCAGTTTAATCTGATCGGGTACAAATAACCCGCTCACGAGATAATTGTTACGGAGTTGTTCCGTATCCATTTGTCTGGTTTCATTGATCCCATTGGCAAATCTGAGTTCCATATCTCCACTGTCTTTTAAGGAAGGGGCAAGCTGGAATAACGTATTGAACTGTATTTTCATGTTGATCAGATAGAATGTGCATTAGCCTTAACGGGTTCGTCAAGGTACTGCAGGTTGAAATAGTCTCTGGCGTTATTATAGCAAATATCCTGCACCACCTGTCCGATCCAGGCAATATCGTCGGGCAGCTCTCCGTTTTCCACTTCTTCCCCGAACATATTACAAAGCAAACGCCTGAAATATTCGTGGCGGGGGAATGAAAGGAAACTACGGCTGTCGGTGAGCATCCCTACAAATTTACTGAGTAAACCCATATTGCTGAGGGCGTTGATCTGTTTGGTCATCCCATCTTTCTGATCGAGGAACCACCAGGCAGAACCCCATTGCACTTTGCCTGCTGCCGAACCATCATTAAAGCTGCCGATCATGGTGGCAAAAAGCTCATTGTCGGCCGGGTTCAGGTTATAGATGATTGTTTTGGCCAATGTGTTGTTGCGATCCAGCCGGTCAAAGAATTTGGCCAGTGCCTTAGCCTGTGAAAAATCACCGATACTGTCCCATCCTGTATCAGGCCCCAGTTGCTGCATCATCCGGCTATTATTATTACGCAATGCACCCAGGTGGTATTGCTGGATAAATCCTTTTTCCCAGTCCCACTCTGCAAAATTCACCAGCATGGCTGATTTGAATTTGCGGTTTTCTTCGAGTGAGAGAGCGCCTCCTGAACGGATCTTGGCAAAAATGCCCGCAATCTCCGTACTGGTATAATCCTCCGCATAAATTTCTTCCAGACCGTGATCACTCACATTACAATGATTGCTGACAAAATAGTCATGTCGTTTTTTCAACGCTGCGAGATAGTCATTATACGTGCTGATGGAGATATCAGCGGCCTTTTCCAGCTGTGTGAGATAATTATTGAAAGTGGCGACATTGTCCACATTCATGGCTTTATCGGGTCTGAAAGCGGGATTGACTTTTATTTTCCAGTTACTGTCTCTGATCTGCTGATGATATTCGAGGTTATCAACAGGGTCATCCGTGCTGCAGATGAGTTTCACATTCATTTTTTCCAGTAATCCTCTTACACTGAATTCCTTTGTTTGCAGCAATGCTGAACTTTCATCATAAATTTTCCGGGCTGAATCAGCATTCAGGATATCGGTGATCCCGAAATAGCGTTGTAATTCCAGGTGGGTCCAGTGGTATAGGGGATTGCGTAATGTATAAGGAACAGTAGCTGCCCATTTCTCAAATTTTTCCCAATCGGATTTGTCACCGGTAATATAGGATTCATCCACGCCGTTGGTCCGGAGAGCCCGCCATTTATAATGGTCACCATTCAGCCAAACACGGGTGATATTTTCAAAATTTTTGTCTGCTGCCACTTCGTTGGGTGGCAGGTGATTGTGGTAATCAATAATGGGCATGTCTTTGGCGTACTCATGGTACAACCGCTCCGCCGTGGGGTTGGACAGGAGGAAATTCTCGTCGAGGAATTTTTTCATATAGCCTGATTCCGTTAGATAAATCGGTGGACCTAAAGTAGTTAAAATCAGGGGGGTAGGGGTAAAAAACTACGCAAACGTTACCGATGGGGGGATTCGCTTCGTGAATCAGAAAAAATAGGGTAGTAAGGGGGAATTTTTGCCTGCGGCAAAAGAGAGAGGAACACGGATTGGACTGATTGAACGGATGAGGACGGATTTGTTCTGCCTGCGGCAGATG
>DAORJS010000514.1:0-2024 GCA_035439185.1 Chitinophagaceae bacterium | reverse complement strand
GAAAAATCTGCTACTGGTTTTTATGTTGCCAGGTACTGGAAAAACGGGGTGCTGACTAACCTGACCGATGGTACAAGACATGGCTATGCTGATGCCATTGCTGTGCAGGGTAATGATGTGCATATTGTTTTTCAGGAGAACAATGCCGCCGGAAAATCAGTGATTAAATACTGGAAGAATGGCATTGTGACTTCAATAACAGATGGAACAAACAATGCTTACCCTTCAGAAATAACTGTTTCCGGAAATGATGTTTATATCATTGGAGCAGAATTTTCCGGTGTAACAAGAGTTCCCAAATATTGGAAGAACGGAGTGGCTGTCAATATTCCGGTCAGCATTGTACAGAATGCTAATTTTTATCATATCGCTGTATCCGGTACAGATGTATATGTGGCCGGGAATGAGTATGGAGCCAGTGGCTCAAAACCTGTTGTCTATAAGAATGGATCACCCATCTGGCTTAACAGTTTGGCAGCTACTGGTAATGCATGGGGTGGTATCGCTGTGAGTGGTACAGATATGTATGCTGGAGGGGAGGTTTACACTGCTGCCGGAATCTCCATAGCCACTTACTGGAAAAATGGCACTGAATTCAGTCTTGGTGATGGTCTTGCCAATTCCAAGGTCAGAAACCTTTTTGTATTTAATACTGACTTGTATGTATGTGGTGCTGTTGACGATGCCAGTGGCAATGGAGTAGCCTGCTGGTGGAAGAATGGAATCAGATCATCTGTCAGTAATACCAGTCAAAGTTCGATCGCCACCAGCATTTTAATAAAATGACAAATCTGCATTTAAAATGAAAAAAATACTTCTTGGCTTTTGCCTTATTGCTACCTGCGGATTGCTCGCATTTAACAGCAAAGAAACAGCTGCTGAAATCTGGAATGTAATCACCATTGCCGGTTGGGAGGAAGATAACAATACGATGGATGGCCTGGGACATAAGGCTCATTTTACCTGGCAGACAGGACAATCCGCAATGGACGCGGCAGATAATTATTACGTGATTGACCAGATATGTATCCGGAAAATGGATCCTGCTACACAGGTGACAACCTTATTTGGACTGGGTGCCCTGGATGCAAATGGGAACAGTCTTTCCGTACCCGAATCACCGGGACAGGATGGTATTGTGACCGATAAGGATGGAAATATTTATCTGAGCAGTGCCCGGAAGCATGCTGTTTATCGGATCAAAACCGATAAAACCGTGGAACGGTTTGCCGGGGAAGAAGGATATAAAGGAAAGGATGACGGACCTCGCCTGGAAGCTGGATTAAATAACCCCACCGGTTTGTGTATTGATAAAGCAGGCAATATTTATGTGGCAGATGCCTATAATGCCATGGTGAGAAAAATATCTCCGGATGGGAAAATGACCACCCTGGCTGGTAATGGACAGATCGGGGATTTTACAACAGGCACCGGCAGGAATGCACAGTTTCAGGAGGTAAGGGCGATTGCTGTTGATAGCAAGGGTAATGTTTTCGTGGCACAGAATAGTGGCAGGGGATCCTGTATTGCAAAGATCAGTTCGGCCGGAGTGGTGAGCAATTTTGCCGGAGATATCAATGCCTTATTGCCAAGCGGTGTTAATCATGATGGTACCGGTAAAGCGGCCAGATTTATGCGGATCAATGCCTTGCTGGTTGATAAGGATGATAACCTGATTATAGGAGAAGATACAAGGATCCGGAGGGCAAGTCCTGCCGGAGTGGTAACCACATTGGCCGGCAATGAAAACAGTGAATGGCGTGATGCGGCAGGGGCTAAAGCCATGTTCAGAAAAATTGCTGGTATCAGTATCGACAGTAAAGGGAATATGCTGATCAGTGATCAGTATTGTATCCGTAAAATGACCAAACAATAGCAGGTAACATAAGAACCAAAGCAGGAAAATTATCTGATCAGCGTGTTGTTGATGTGCAGCCTCTTCCTTGTACTATCAATAAAACGCTGCAATAAAAGAATCACTTCCTTCAGCTGTAAAATATGAAGCAGCGGACGATTAATATTAC
>DAORJS010000513.1:0-2038 GCA_035439185.1 Chitinophagaceae bacterium | reverse complement strand
CCCACTTTTACATTGATCTCATCCACTACCCCGCTGATCTCTGCATATACATTACTCATATTCGCCTGCTCCTGGGCCATGGCCACCTGGGCCTGGGCCGCTCTTAATTGGGCAGCCAGCGCTTCCACATCAGCCCTTGCATTAATCACCTGAATTTCCGCACCGATATTTTGTTTCCAGAGATTTTCATAACGCTCCAACACGGTTTGGGCCTGTGCCAGTCTGGCTTTCAACTGACCGGTTTGCTGCTGGGCTGCTACAACAGCCTGTCTGGCCATAGCATCATCCAGTTTCAGTATCAGCTGACCCCTTCCCACTTTCTGACCGGATTTCACATAAATCGCTTTTACCAGTCCGCCCTGACCCTTTGGCGCCACATAGGCCATTCCTTCAGCATCAATCTTGCCCTGCAGTTCAATATAATGACTGAAATCCTGGATACGGATGGTATCAACAGATACCAGTTTCATCACCTGGGCAGATTTCGGATCGGCCTTGGCCAGATCATCTTCCAGTTTTTTGAGATCGGTATCCAGTTTTTTCTTTTCCTTCTTCAGTTTTTCAATTTTGGCTTTCAGGTCATTGATATCGCCTTTCTTTTCCTTGGCACTGCCGCCGCAGGAAGCCAGCAGCAGTACGATTGCAGCAGCTGCTGTCATTGATTTGAATGCGTTATACATCATGTTGGTTTTATTCTGGGTTTGCATATCCATACTTTTAGATGATTATAATTTTCCGGTTGCTTTCAGGTAATCCACTTTGGCAATGATCGCATCATAAAGTGCCGATACATAATTGGTCTGGGCTGATTTCATTTCTGTTTGCGCAGCCACGATTTCTATCTGGGAACCGGTACCTACTTCATATTTTTTCTTGGTTTGCTGGTAAATTTTTTCAGCCAGCTCCATATTTTTTTTCTGGTAATCCATGGTGGCAATGGCATTACGGTAATTATTCCGTGCTGCCTCCACATCGTTGTCAATCCAGAGTTTCATGCTTTCAATCTGGTTGTTCACTTTGTCCACTTCAATCCGTGCTTCCTGGATTTTGGATTTGGTAAAGAATCCGTTGAAAATCGGAATCGATACATTCAGGTTGATATTGGATACACTGAACCAATCGCCTCTTCCAAAGAAATTCCACTTATCCCGCTGGGCATTTTTGGCATACAATGCACTTAAAGACACGGTTGGTATCTGTGAAAGTTTATACCTTCTTACATTATACTCCAGCAATTGTTTGGAGATTTGTGCCTGCTGAAATTCTTTCCGGTCCTCATATTTATAACTGGTGGCTTCGAGTACGCCGTCCTTCACTTCATTTTCAGTCACTTTATCTGTTAATACCAGTACATCACTGATGGGCATTCCGATCAGCAGTTTCAGGGCATAGTAGCCGTTGGAAATCTGGTTCAGCAGTTTTTGTTTTTCCGTTTGCAGGTTGGCGAGGCGAACAGTTTCTTTATCTACATCCAGCTTTTCCCTGAATCCGTTTTCATAAATGATCCGGGTATCACGCAGGTTTTTTTCAGTGAGTGCAATGATTGCATCCAGCATTTCAATCTGGGTCTTGCTCACGGATAACTGATAATATACCTTGTAAATATTGGCCTTGATTTGCTCACCGGTTACATCCGCTGTTTTCTGATACAATTTCACCGCGGCATCCCGTGCCATCAGTCCCACAAAAACCTGTCCGTCGAACAGGATCTGGCTCAGACTGATACCGGCAGAGGCACTGAATTTTGTACCGAACTGTGCGGCGATATTGCCAAAATCATTCGGCATCTGAATCGGGTTACCGCTACCATCCTTCACCCCCTGATCAATCAGCACCTGGTAAGTGGCCGGGGAAATGAAGTTGGGGATCACCTGGGTGGCTACGGCCGGGTTATAGGTGGTACCCAGACTGGCATTCACATGCGGATAAGCTGCGGAAGTAAACGCCCGGTTCTGCTGCTCCTGAATTTTCACTTGCAGCAATGCATTCTTTACGTTCACATTGTTTTTCATGGCATAGTCCACCACCTGCTGCACCG
>DAORJS010000512.1:0-2055 GCA_035439185.1 Chitinophagaceae bacterium | reverse complement strand
CTTTTCATCCTTCCCGGATCGGACATGGTGTACGCAGTGCAGAAGATATTGGCCTGCTCGATCAATTAAAAACTCATGATATTCATCTGGAAGTTTGTCCGACCAGTAATGTCCAGACCAATGTGGTGGATACTATCCGGGATCATCCGCTTGACCGGATTTACCGGCATGGGGTATCCATGAGTCTGAATACTGATTGCCGGACCATTTCAGATGTAAACCTGAGTGGTGAGTACAACCGGGTGGAATCGGTATTTCAATGGAGGAAAGAAGACTTCCTGCATTGTAACCTGGAAGCAATCCGGCATGCCTTCTGTGATGAACAACTGAAAATAAAATTGAGTCAGCAGATCCGTGATGCCTATCAATCTGTCTGATAAAGGTTGAAAAAGTATAAAGAGGGTTAATTTAACAGTACGGCCGGGTCCTGTCATTCTAAATACCGCTGTCAGGGTATATTAAGAGTGTATTTAATACTCTAATTTCATAGGAAAGTACAACATTGAAGACGAACCTTATTATAGGAATTTGTCTGCTAATTGGCAATTATAGTACAACAGCGCAGATTGCACCTTCGCTGACTGTACCCAAGGGCCATAAGAACAATGTGAGGAATTGTTATTTCACGCCGAATGACAAGTACCTTGTTTCAACCGACAACGAACATGTACTTTCTATCTGGGACGGGGATGATGGCCGGCAAATATTCACTTTCCAGGACAGCACCGCTTCCTTCAGTAAGGTCGAGATCAATAAAGCCAGCAACCTGATTGCGGCTTTAACTGATTCCGGGAAATTATACCTCTTCCATCTTACCAGCCTCAAGACTGAATTACTGAAGGATAGTGTCAGTGATTTCAGCATGCAGAAAAATGATGGAATAATTTTCATGATCTCTTCAGGGTCGGTCTATAAATACATACCGGGCCGGCTGGTTTTGAAAAAACTGAATATAACCCCGATCATTAACCCGGCGGGTATATTCGCTTTAACGGGTAAAGAAGCCTGTGTAAAGGAAACAGACGGGGATATTTTTATACTGAATGAAACCACAGGAAGGGCATTACCTATTCCAGGTTCAAAAAACCTGGTACTACATGACCTACATGCGGAAACAGGTTTTATTTTATGCAGCGAAATTAAAACTTCAGAAGAGAGCATTACCTACTACAATATTGAAGCAAGAAGCAGAACGATCAGGGGCCGGATAAGTGTAAAAGGACAATTCAGGAATCCCAGCTGTACCTATACCACTGATCATAATATTTTTCTTTCAGCCGCTATTTCAGAAGATGCCGACCACATGATCATTACCAATACCCCATTATTGTATTCTTTTAAAACAGGCAAAGTAGTCAGGGAGGCAGGCGAAAAATTTGTGTACAGTATCGACGAACTGAATCTTAACGTGTCCCGTTCTGCCTATGTTACCGAACAGGCGCCTGATGAATATTTAAAGATCTTTCGGCAGAATTTTCCTGGTACGGCAAGCTCACAGGTGATTTTTTTTAGAAATGTAATGAATCCCGAATATTATAATATCGCCTGTGCCAATAATACCAGGAAGGTTGCCATTTTCAATAGTGAATTTTTGCTGCCGGGTATCTATCCTTCCGGAACTGTGGGAGCAGATGGATTCACCAATGTAAAAAAAATGGCGACCCACCGGATTAATTTCTTCCCTGATGACCCTAAACTGCAGGAAAAAAAGGCTGGAAGAAAAATCGGTTTCCTCGCTGAAGAGGAAATGATGCTAAACGACTCCGTGATCTTTGCCAGGTATTACTCACTCGAAAAAGGATATGAGGGTATGCTGTATTACCTGAAAAAAAGTCAGGTAATCGATAGCTTCAGATTCAGTTTCGACTATTTATCAAATCCCCTGAAAGGTACAACCCGGCTTTTCCTGACAAGAAAAAACCGGTTTTATGAACTGGACATTGCCAGACGCAGCCTCACAGATAGCTTTGATCTTGCCCCGCATATCCTTGTGAGGAAGCTATTCCAGGAAGGAAAATCAATTCTGATAGAAAGGGAAGACAGTCTTGCCAATCC
>DAORJS010000511.1:0-2067 GCA_035439185.1 Chitinophagaceae bacterium | reverse complement strand
GATCATGATTCCGTCAACACCTGCTTCCATATAAGCCAATGCTCTTTCAACAGCGTCTGCTGCTGATTTGCCCAGGACCAGACTTTCAATCCGTGCGATGATCATAAAGTCCGGAGTTACACAACTTCGTTTTCCAGCCTGGATTTTTTCACAAAAAGCAGGAATGCTATCCTGTTCCTGTGAGTCCTGTTCATCCAGTAATGAATTTCGTTTTAAACCGGTTTTATCTTCAATAATGATGGCAGATACACCCAGTCTTTCAAGCGATCGCACGGTGTACACGAAGTGTTCGGTCTTGCCACCGGTATCTCCATCGAAAATCACGGGTTTGGTGGTTACTTCCAGTACATCGTGCAGGGTTTGCAAACGGGAAGTCAAATCCACTGCTTCGATATCGGGTTTACCGCGGGTCATGGAATCAGTAAGGCTGCTCATCCAGATGGCATCGAATTCTGTGCTGTTGCCCTGCTGGTTTTTTACCTGGGTATTCTCAACAATCAATGCACTCAGTCCACTATGTGCTTCCAATACCCGGATAAAGGGTTTTACAGCCAGTATTCTTTTCAGTCTTTTCAATCGCCATTCGGGCGTAGTGCCTGTTTCCTTCATGGCTTTCTGAATAATGGTAGAACTGATACCACCTGTATAGGGTACTTCTATCAGTTCTCCACCCCACTGACCAAGGGTTTCAATTACTTTTTGGCGGGTGGCCTGCTGGATTCCTTCTTTCCAGTCATCGCCATGAACCACAAAATCCGGACGGTATTTTTCCAGGTTGGCGGTATAATCAAGAGTATGCTGTGGAACCACTTCACTGACCCCGCTGATATTTTCAACGACGATCTTTCTTTGTTCGAAATGCAGATAAGGAACCCGTTTGTAGCTTGCAATAGCCTGATCGGTCAGTAAGCCAATGATCACCCGGCCCAACTGACGTCCGGTATTGATAATATTCAAATGCCCCGGATGCACCAGGTCTGCACTCATACCGATATACACGGTTTTTTCCTTCATAAAGCCGAAAATAAAGTATTCCCGGGGCAGTATAAAATCCAATTAATTAGCTGAGGTAAGGGGGAGGAATACTAATTTTACCTGCTTAGCATACTTCATGAAATTGTTCGCTACCAGACCATTGTTTCTATTGCTCCTACCCCTGTTCGCGATCCTGCATGCGTACAATGAAAATTTTGCGCCGGGGATGGGAGGAGCGGTACTTACACAGATTTTACTGTACACAGGTGCAGGTTTACTATTGTCAGTATTATTGATCCCGGTTACGGGAAATTTCCGGAAAGCCGCCCTGGGAGGATTGGCACTGATTGCCCTTAATTTTTTCTTTGGCGCCCTTCATGATACAGCCCGCCATTTATTGGGCCGCGGACATTTTCTGGTGCGGTACAGTTTCATCATCATTTTCCTGTTCATCCTGATGGCGCTGTTCCTGTTCTGGCTGAGAAAAACCAAGCGAAGCACCGATCAAAGCTATCGTTTTCTTCACCTGCTTCTTGGAGTGCTTATCCTTTGGGAACTGGTCAGCCTGGTGCCGGCGCTTGTTTCCATGAGTAAAAGGAATACCCGTGCCTTATCAGCCACCCTTACCACCTGTGATACCTGTTCCAAACCGGATATATATGTAATCCTTACTGATGAATATGCCGGTGAGCAGCAATTGAAAGATATTTTTTCTTTTGACAACTCGGCCTTTTATCAGTCGCTATCGGAAAGAGGCTTTTTTATTACCCCAAACAGTTTTTCCAATTACAATGCCACGGTGCATTCCATGGCATCATTGTTCAATATGGAATATGTGCCTTTATCAGGCAAGGACCTGGTTACACAGGGAAATATGTTGCTATGCCGGGATATTATTGAGCACAGCAATACGGGTGTCTTTTTCAAAAAAATGGGGTACGAATACCGGAACTATAGTTTTTTTGAACTGGAAGGAGAGAAAAAAGCAGTGAACAATCTTTATTTCCATCCCCGGGGGCGCATCCTCACTTTCGGCACATTTATCAACCGTTTTCGTTTTGATGCCGGTTTTAATTTTTTCAGCAAGTCCAC
>DAORJS010000510.1:0-2072 GCA_035439185.1 Chitinophagaceae bacterium | reverse complement strand
TTTCAGTTTTTCCGGATCTACTATAATTTCACCGGCTTCAATGCTGATACCGGGCAGAAAACTTTTAGACGGGATCTCCCTGAATAAAACCGGAATACCGATTGATTGTATAAAATCAACTGACTTTTGAAATAAAGCCGTCTGTGTTGAAGTAACCATTGCTGAATCCGCTGGCATAAGTTGAAAATGTTCCTTGTAAATGTAAAAGATTTTCAGTTGCGGTTCAGATCTTCACTTTTATTTCTTTCACGCGGCGATGAGCGTCCGGATCCTAAACGATTTCATCAGGACTTGGATTGAATAAGAAGGTGAAAATTCCTTATTTTACTATATGTTGTTAATTTAAAAGATAGTCAACCGATGCGTTTGTTCTTGCCATTACTTTTGTCAGTTCCTCAAATCGCTGTTGCACAGTCTGACTATTCGACGTCAGATCTCAAAAACGGCAAATTCAAATCCGACAGCAGTTATGTGTACACCCTTCCCTTTGAGCAGGGCAAAAAAGTATTCCTGATCCAGGGTTATGAAAGTATGTTCAGTCATAAGGGGGAAAGAGCACTGGACTTTAAAGTAAAAACAGGAACCCGTGTTTGTGCGGCCCGGGGAGGGGTGGTTACGGCTACCCGATCCGATTCAGATAAACGGGGCTTGAAACCAGAGAATTTATCCGATGGTAATTATATTTTCATCCGGCATGAAGATGGAACCGAAGCGAATTACTGGCATTTTAAGTTAAACGGTGTATTAGTAAAGACAGGAGATACCGTGGTTACCGGTCAGCTGATCGGACTCAGCGGGAATACCGGCTATTCTGCTTTTCCGCATTTGCATTTTGAAGTGAGGGGCAAGGACCCTGCCACCGGACAATTAGGTCAGCTGGCCACCCGTTTTGCCACCAGAAACGGGGTTTTTTACCTCCGGCCCGGTAAATTTTACCGCTCCGTACATCCGGAATAGAGATCAGCATTTCCAGGTAAAATATTCAGTACCTTACTTTCTTTAAATGAATTGCTATGATTATTGTTTATATCCTGCTGGGATTAATTGTCACATTATTACTGGTAGCTGCCCTGATGCCAAAATCATTCAGCGTTGAAAAAAATGTAGTGATCCGGAAACCCAGAACCGAAGTGATGAGTTATGTGGGTAACCTGAACCATTACAGTCAGTGGAACCCCTGGCAAAAAATGGATCCTACTGCAAAATCCGAGATCAAGGGCAACCCGATGAGTCCTGGTCATCAATATCACTGGGAAGGAAAAAAAATAGGTATTGGTGAGTTACGTTTTTTGAGCAGCGATACCCAACATATTCATTTTGACCTTGAGTTTTTTAAACCCTGGAAATCGAAGGCGAAGGATAACTGGCATTTTGAAGACTGGGGGGATGGTTCTGAAACCAAAGTGACCTGGCAAAACGGAGGAGAACTTCCCTGGCCCATGGCACGCCTGATGGGTCCGATGATTGCCAAAAACCTGAATCACCAGTTTGAACAGGGTCTTGATAACCTGAAAAAAATGGTGGAAGCTGGTTAACCTTTTCTTTCAGATTCTTTTGAGCTCCCTTCTTGTTTTTTCATTTACCTGATTGCCTGTATTGAGTGTGGAGGCTGGCTCAAAGAGCATGATCTCCACTTCATCCTGTGCCACCGGTTTATGTTCTTTCCCTCTGGGAATAATAATGAATTCTCCCGGATTCAATGTAATCACTTCTTCCATATCCGGATGATTATCGGGCCGCAGGTGCATATCAAAACTGCCGCGGATCACATAAAACAATTCGTCTTCATGTTCATGGTGGTGCCACACAAATTCCCCTTTGAATTTGACCAGCTTCACCTGCTGGCCATTCAGTTCTCCGACAATTCTGGGATTAAAATAATCTGAAAACAACGAGAGTTTCCCGGCAATATTTACCTTTTCCATTCCTTAAAGATAAAAATTCGCAAGATTCGGGTTGACAGTCTTCGGATTCCTGCCAAATTTTGTATTCAAACTGAGCAAATGAACGAATACGCAAAAATTGAAAAAGCCATTGGGTTTCTTACTGATCATTTTTGGCAACAACCAGAT
>DAORJS010000509.1:0-2077 GCA_035439185.1 Chitinophagaceae bacterium | reverse complement strand
GACTATGTAAAAAAGCTGATCGGCGTGGACTATATCGGCATCGGCGGTGATTATGACGGGATTGACTATACCATCGATGGCATGGAAGATGTTTCCTGTTTCCCCAAATTACTGACAGAACTGGCAAAAAGAGGCTGGACCGCAGGGGAATTAAAGAAAATCACCAATCGGAATTATTTGAGAGTTTTTGAGGCTGTTGAGGGGAGATAGTAGTTGAATAGTTGGTAAGTTGGAAAGTTGACAGGTTGATAAGGATGAAGCGTTTGTCTGTTTTAAGCTGCCAACTTTCTACCCAACAACCCACAATCCCGATAAAAGCGCATGTGAGTATTAAGGAGAATGCTAAAAAGAAAACCCTTGTCAACCTGTTAACATACCAACTTGCCAACTGATTCCCGATATAAGAATCTGTAAGTTTAAAGAAGAACACCTCAAAGAAACACCTTATCAACTGCACCAGTGAACAAATCCACCGCCATCTACCACAGCCGAATCAACAAAGTCATCGACTACGTCAACAGCCCGCTGAATAAATCTTTTTCCATCGAAGAGCTGGCGGCGGTGGCTAATTTCTCGCCCTTTCATTTTCACCGGATCTTTATGGCCGTTACGGGAGAAACACTCAATGCCTTTACCAACCGGGTCAGACTGGAGAAAGCGGCCCGCTTATTAAAATTTGCCAGGAGCCCGATCGCGGATATTGCCTATGAATCCGGATTTTCTTCACCAGCCATTTTTTCAAGAGCATTTAAACAGTATTATGGTTTTTCTGCCACCGCATACAGAAACGGCCATCCCATCGAAAATAGCAAGATCAGCAAAGCGGTTCTGCCATTTCATTCCTTCCTTTGTTCAACAGACGAAAAGGAGCTGACAAAAATGTTTCCGGTGGAGATCAGGGAAATGCCCGCCCGGAGAATCGCCTATATCAGATTGATCAATGCCTTTGGCAAGGGATTGGTGCCTCCGGCGTATGATGAAATGATCCAATGGGCCAAAACACATCAGCTCTTTGAGTCCGAAACAATTTTCGGGATGTCGGTGGATGATCCCATGGTTACTCCGGCTGAGAAATACCGCTATGAAGTGTGCATGACCATTCCCGAAAAACTAAATCCGGAACAAACCGGAAGAATAGAATTCC
Source organism: Chitinophagaceae bacterium (assembly GCA_035439185.1). Taxonomy (GTDB): domain Bacteria; phylum Bacteroidota; class Bacteroidia; order Chitinophagales; family Chitinophagaceae; genus JJ008. The sequence continues at coordinate 933 of DAORJS010000509.1, read as the reverse complement.
TGACCCTGCCCGCTACCCGTTATGCCATCACCCGGGCAGTCGGCGATATCCGGCAGGTAGCCACCGGTTTTTATTTTTTATTCAACCACTGGCTGATCAACAGTGAATATGAACCTGAACATGCCGGCAGTCTGGAGATCTACCGGGATAAAAGCCTGATCAACCGGCACGATTATTTTGATATGGAACTCTGTATTCCCATCAAACCGATCCGTGATTGAAGCTGAGATATAAGTGAAGCATCAGGAATAATGCCGGAGAAAATAGATAAATTAGATCAGGATAATTGAGATTACTCCAATCTGTCTGATAAAAAATAAAAATTTCAATATGCGTCAACTCATTGTTTATTGTTCGCTGGTACTGCTGACTGCCTGTACCGCCACTAAAAAATCAACCAATATGGAACCAAATCTGAATGGCAACTGGATTCCGGTAAAACAGGAAATGGGTGGAAAGGATCTGCCCGCCATTTATTATCAATCCCAGCGACTGCAGATCCTGGATTCCACCTACACCGTCTTTGCAGAGAGTGTGGACAAGGGTCAGCTGCAATACAAGGGCGGGCTCATGGATATCTATGGAAAGGAAGGCGTAAACAGCGGCAAACATTTCAAGGCCCGGTATAAAATGGAGCATGAGCAATTATTCATTGTCTATGATTTAACCGGCAAGGACTATCCTGCCGATTTTGAAACGGCTTCAAGGCCGGGATTGTATATGTCGGTGTACCGGAAGGAATGAGGCGTAACTGTACGAAATCTTTTTTTGGGGCGGTATTCCTACTATATTCGGAGCAGGATTTACGGGATTTGAGGATTTGCAGGATAATACAGAGGAGGAATGGCAGGATGAATACGTGAGGATGTGGCTGGATGAAATCATTTATAAGATTAATGGATGTGCTATGTAGGGGCATTTATCCTGTTCATC
>DAORJS010000508.1:0-2078 GCA_035439185.1 Chitinophagaceae bacterium | reverse complement strand
GATTATTTTTTTAACGCCACCGCATAAGTCTCCAGACATCTTTTCCTTGCCTGTTCATGTACTACAATCGGATGCGGATAAGTTAACTCTTCAAACTCCGGAACCCAATGCCGGACATATTTCAAATCCGGATCAAATTTTTGTGTTTGCAGATAAGGATTGAAGACCCTGAAATAAGGAGCCGCATCACAACCACTTCCGGCTGCCCATTGCCAGCCGCCATTATTTGAAGCCAGATCAAAATCCAATAATTTTTTAGCAAACCAGGCTTCCCCCCATCTCCAGTCAATCAGCAGGTGCTTGGTGAGAAATGAAGCCACAATCATCCGCACCCGGTTATGCATAAACCCGGTACTGTTCAGTTCCCGCATTCCGGCATCCACAATCGGATAACCGGTATTGCCGGCACACCAGGCAGCAAATTCTTTTTCATTGTTCCGCCATTTGATCCGGTCATATTCTGGTTTAAAAGCATGTCCGACCACATGAGGAAAATGCCAGAGGATCATCTGGTAAAAATCCCGCCAGATCAGTTCGTTTAAAAATGTTTCATTCAAGCCCCCGGCCTCTGCGGCCAATTGCCGGATACTGATGGTACCAAATCGCAGGTGTACGCTTAATCTTGAAGTACCGGGTATCGCCGGTATATCTCGTTGCTCCTTGTAATTTCTGATGGTTTGTCCCTTCCATTCTTTTCCGGGAAATGATTGACCACTTGCTTTGAAACCCATTGCTTCCAATTTGATCAAAGGCTTTGGCGCTTGTTTCAAAAAATGACGGGCATATTTCCGGCAGGGATAGGGTTTCAAATGAAATTCCGTTAACACCGCCTTCCATTTTCTTGAGTATGGCGTAAACACGGTGTAAGGCTTTCCGTCATCTTTCAGCACTTCTCCTTTCTCCAGAATTACCTGGTCCTTATAAGTCTGAAAACCTACTCCGTTTTTTTGCAGGAACTGACCAATCCGCTGATCCCTGGTTTTCGCATAAGGTTCATAATCATGATTGGTGAAAACCTTGTTTACCTGATAATCTTTCAATAACTGCGGAAAAACTTCCTCAGGTGTACCATAACGTACATCCAGCGTGGAGTCAAGTTTCTGCAATTCTATTTGCATATCCTGCAGGGCCAGATGGATAAATTCAACCCGACGGTCGGACTTATCTTCCAGCTCATCCAGAATGTTCCGGTCAAAAATAAAGAGGGGTAAAACGGGCAATCCTTCTTTCAGGGCATGGTAAAGGGCTGCATTATCGTCGAGCCGGAGATCACGCCTGAACCAGCAAATATTAACGGGTGACTGCATAGGGAGGCTAACAGTTTCAATGCAATAATGTTCGTACAGACAGATTGAAAATTTCCACGGTCTGCTGACAGGAATAAGTCTTGTCCCCGATCCGCCCTACCCATCGGATACCCCGGATCACATTGCTCAGAAAAATTTCATCAGCTTGCTGTAATTCGTCAGGATGAACAGGTCTTTCTTCCACCGCCTGCCCTTTTTCCTGCAATACACGGATGATGTACCGGCGCATCACCCCGTCAATACAACCCTGATCCAATGATGGCGTGATCAGTTTCCCGTTGATCAGCAGAAATATATTCGCAATGGTCGAATCTGCCAGGTATCCGTTTGTATTCAGCAATAGTGCATCATTCCATTTCTGTTCTTTTGCAAATAATGCCGCCAGGGCATAGGACTGAAAACTGGCTGATTTTATCCCGCTGAATTTATCCAGGCTCTTCCTTGCATCCGGAAAAATGCCGATCTCCAACCCGTTTGGATTGAGTGCTTTAATCGCCTGATCCAATGGCCAGCACTCAATACAATAATCAGCAATCGGATTTCCTTCAAATAATCCGCCCTGGCCCCTGGAAAAGCTCAGGCGGACCCGGGCATTTTTTTCGCAGCCGTTTTTCTGGCAAAGGTTGATAATCTCTGCCTTCAACTTTTCAAAACTGAGATGAACCGGCAGATGCAGTTGCAGCAGGGCCAGTGTTTTTGAGAGACGCGTTGCATGCAATTCTTCCAGCAGCATTTTCCCTTCATAAACCTGCATGGTCTCAAAACAACCAT
>DAORJS010000507.1:0-2083 GCA_035439185.1 Chitinophagaceae bacterium | reverse complement strand
AAATATAGTACATGGTATTATTGATCGCCGCTTTTCCCTTGGGTGAAACACGGGTCAGGTCGAAAGTGAGACCCAAATTCACCGCAAACTCTTTACCAATGGTTTTCTCCAATGGCAGGTTTACGACCGTATTGCTTTCTGAATTATCATGATTATCACTGAATACATCAATTTTCACATCAGGCGAATAAGTCAGACCAAAATCGGTTTTATTGATATTATGAAAACCCACTCGTCCGCTGATGGTCTGGAATTGCTGCTTGAGTGAATCCGGTGAAAAGACCAGGGTCTGTGGTTCATATCCATATTTATAGGTACGGTCCTGTTTCATTCCCAATGAAGCATTCCATTCCAGATTATTACCGGAGCGGAAATAACCCATCAGTCTGACCTGTGTGTTCGCGAATTTCTGGTACTCTCTTTTGCCATCAGAACCTACGTGCCGGGCATAAATATTTAACCCGGCTGTTTTACCATCACCCAATGAAATACCGGCCTGTACAAAGGGGGTACGCAGACTTCCAAATCCGGCCTTTACATAACTACTGTTATCAAAAGCCCCGCTGGTATCAATATCCATGGCCAGGGGTTTTAAAGTGCCGGGCTGATAAGCAAATAAGAGATTCTGAGTGGGAATATCATAATTCAGTTTTGCCTTGGTCGTATCCACAGGTGCCGGAGCCGCACCAAAATTGATCTTGGCAGTTTGTCTTAATACCGGTTTAAAACTGGACACGATATCAATTCCGCCCTTGCCCGTGGTATCCTTCTGGGCCGAGAGCAGCAATACTGCAAAAACGGCAAACCCTGTGCTGATGATTCTTTTCATATTAATGGTATAGCGCTTCATGGATAGTTGTTAATTGGATCAGTTCTCACCTACTTTACTGGACTGACTGTCTTCTGCATTCACCCGGCTCAGTTTTTCCTGTGCCTCAGTTTTCAGTTCCGGATCTGTGGTATTGTCCACCACACTCTGGAAAGTGGCTTTGGCATTGAAATAATCCTTTTGTTTAAAGTAAATATCTCCGAGCAGGATATAGGCCTTCGTGATCCAGTAATCATAGGATCCCGATTTACTGATCGTTTCAAATGCCGCTTTCTCTGATTCCGAGAGCTTGTTCAGCTGGAACCAGCAACTGGCAATTTCATAACGGGCTTCGGCGGCCAATGCAGCTTTATTCAATTGCACCACCGATTTGAAAGCGGTGATGGCTTCATTATACTGACCGGCAACCTGGGCTGATTTGGCAATGACCATATTTCCCAGGGTTTTGTCATCTGCACTGCTGCCCTTGGATGCATTCAGTTCTTTGGCATTGGCCGAAGCTTCGGTCCATTTCTGCTGATTATACTGACAACGCAGTAAACCCCGCATGGCTTCCAGTTTTAATTCCTGGTTGGAGGTTAATTGCTTCAGCTGGGCGTAATAGGTTTCTGCCTTTGCATAATTTTTCAACTCGAAGAAATTGATCCTTGCTGCCGAGAGGATGGCCCTTTCCGCAAATGGATTAGGTGCCTGGGCCGCCACTGCTTCAAAAGCTGAAACGGCATTGTTCCAGTCCTTCCGGGCATTATAAATCTCCGCCCTGTTGAAATTGGCTTCCAGCACATGTGCTCCGGAGGGGAATCGCTGGATATAACTGTTATAAGCATTCAGGGCTTCATTCAGTTTCTGGTCATCATATAATTTTTCAGCTGCGGCCCAGGTGAGTTCATCTTCTGTATCGGCACTCAGTGGTTTACCGATCTGGCGCATATATGCAGCATACTCATCCGGCTTGCCATCTTCCACATAAATTGTTTTGATATTATCCAGGGCATCTTCTGCTTCTGAAGAACTGGGATAACGATCTACAATGGATTTATACTGCCGAAGGGCTTCTTCGTTATTGTCGATATTATAATAAGCAGTACCGAGTTTCAGGATGGCCTGAGGAACAAGACTGCTGTTATCAGTATTCTCAGCCACTGCTTTCAGGTAAGGAATGGCTTCCCTGAATTTTTCATTGCCCATATAGGTATTGGCAATCTCCATATTCGCATCAATCGCCAGGGGTGATTTAGGGAATTTCCGGATCAT
>DAORJS010000506.1:0-2086 GCA_035439185.1 Chitinophagaceae bacterium | reverse complement strand
GAAGAAGGGCGTTGGGTGAGAGAAGCAGCGATTGCTTATGCTGAAAAAAAGAATACCAAAACAAAAAGAGGGGAAGCGGCCTGATGAAAAAAATAGTTTATAGTCTTTTGCTCCTGGGTTTGTTACCTTCTTGCAAAGAAAAAAGCAATGAACCGGCTGAACCTGTCCAACCGGCTTCTGGCAAAAATCCGGTTTACCAAAGAGTGGAACTGAGAAGTGATACGCTCAATCGGGTCAAATTAACCGATACCCTGGTTATTTATGAATCCGTTTGCAGGGGCTGTGCCTACGAAAACTCCGCAACCTTCGGTATCGATGACAGCCTGCAACTCGTAGAGCTTTATAATATAGAAACGGCAGACAATAACCCTCCGGATATGGATGGTGGCAGCCTGCAGAAATATATATTATTGGTTCCCAAAAAAACCGGAACCACCCGCTTCAGATTCTATTCCTTCCTGAAAAAACCGCTTACTGCAGAAGATTCAACCCGGTTTACGGAATACAATCTTGAGATTCAAAATTGAAATACAGCTGATATGAAAAATAATTTCCTGCAAAAATTCTACTACGGTGATATCCCGGAAGAAAAGGGATCGGCCGGTCAATATGCCACCAGTCATGATACCACCCAATGGCCACTCTGGGAAGTGTTTATCCGCAGCAAGAACGGACTGGATCATAAACATGCCGGTAGTCTGCATGCAGCTGATGCCCAGATGGCTATTGAAAATGCCAGGGATGTTTATACCCGCAGAATGGAAGGTGTCAGCATCTGGGTGGTGGAAAGCAAGTATATCACGGCTTCCAATCCGGAGGAAGCCGGTGAATTATATGAACCTGCGATGGATAAAATATACCGGCACCCTACTTTTTACGATCTTCCTGATGAAGTAAACCATATGTAATGAAAGCCCTGATTGATTATACCCTGCATTTAGCAGATAATACACTGATACTGGCCCAGCGCAATGCGGAATGGTGTGGCCATGGCCCCGTACTGGAACAGGATATTGCCATTACCAATATCACGCTTGATCTGGTGGGGCAATCCCGCAGTTTTTATCAATATGCCGCCCTCTTGCTGAATAATGGTTCTACTGAAGACAGTCTGGCTTACCTGCGTACCGAAAGAGAATATAAAAATTGTCTGCTGATGGAACTGCCCCGGGGCGATTGGGGTCAAACTATTCTCCGTCAGTTTTTCAATAGTGCATATCAGTTTTATTTATACCAGTACCTGCAACAGTACAATGATCCGCAACTGGCAGCGATTGCTGAAAAATCAATCAAGGAAGTCAGTTATCACCTGCGCTGGAGCAGTGAATGGGTGATTCGTTTGGGAGACGGAACCGATGAAAGTCACCAACGGATGGAACAGGCACTGGAAACGCTATGGCCCTATACCGGAGAACTTTTCCTGGCAGCTCCTTATGAAAAGGAACTGGGTATAGACCTCGCAGCCCTGCAGGTTTCCTGGAATCAAAAAGTAAAAAGCGTACTGGACGAAGCAACCCTGACAGTACCTGAAAAAATATTCATGCAGCAGGGAGGCAAAACCGGAATTCACTCTGAACACCTTGGTTTTCTGCTGACCGATCTGCAATACATGCAAAGAACCTATCCCGGTTGTGAGTGGTAAGATGAACGAAACGATTCCTGATAAAGCAACCATAGTTTCCTGGCTGGAGGAAGTAAAAGATCCTGAAGTACCTGTATTATCTGTTATTGACCTGGGTATTGTAAGGGATATCCGGTTACAGGATGCTGATATGGAAATAGTAATCACACCCACTTATTCGGGTTGTCCGGCCATGGATATGATTGCTACCATGATCAAAATGGAAATGGCATCACATGGCTTTCCTTCTGCAAAAATTACGACGGTACTATCGCCGGCCTGGACCACCGACTGGATGACGGAGAAGGGTAAGCAGCAATTAAAAGAATATGGCATTGCACCGCCCCATCCCAAACAACAGGGATGTGACCAGCGATTGTTTCAGGAAGCAGAAGCCGTGCAATGCCCCCGTTGCGGTTCATATCATACACAAAGAATCAGTGAATTTGGCAGCACGGCCTGCAA
>DAORJS010000505.1:0-2088 GCA_035439185.1 Chitinophagaceae bacterium | reverse complement strand
TATCAGGGTTAAACATTACCGGGAAAATGTATTTGCACTATTTTTTAGGGTAAATACTTGTCGTTCCTTTGAGTGATAAAGTGCAAAAACATAATGTAACTTTTATAGATGTATTCCTGGAATCGGGGATTCATAGTAAGCGTCCTAAGTGGAACTACTTAAAAACAAAAAAATCTTGGATTACCCTTAAAGAAAACGGAAGATACATAATGGCTTTTACTATAATAAACTGTAATTTATGCAAACCAAACCTCATCCTTTTCAATCAGTTAAACCACCTGTTATGGAAAAAATCACCATCCTACTAGTGGATGACCATAAATTGATCCGTGAATCCTGGTCCTTTATACTCAATAGCGACCCCCGCTTTGAAGTCATTGGCGAAACCAGTGATGCTGAAGAAGCTGTCGAAATTGCCAAGATCAGGAAACCCAAGATCGTTTTGATGGACATTAATATGTCGCCCGTCAATGGTTTTGATGGCACCAAGCTGATGCGGAAATATTCCCCGGGTGCAAAAGTGATCGGAATTTCCATGCATTCCATGCCGGCCTATGCCCGCCGGATGCTGCAATTGGGTGCCATGGGGTATATCACCAAGAACTCATCCAAAGATGAGATGCTGAATGCCATTGCCGAAGTGAATGAAGGCAGAAAATATATCTGTGATGAAGTGAAGAATATCCTGGCTCATCAGGAATTGGAAGATGATGGTACGAAACCGGATATGAATGCACTTTCCCGCCGGGAAATTGATATCGTAAGGCTGATCAAAGAAGGAATGTCATCCCGTGAAATTGCCCATGAACTGGATATTTCACTGAAAACAGTGGAAGTACACCGATATAATATCCTCAAGAAACTGAATTTAAAGAACACCGCTGCGCTTGTAAATTTCACCAATACGCATGGACTATAATTTTGCGAACCACCTGCAATTAATATTGTAGGCCTATTATCATGATTATGCCCAGGTTATTCACCAGGAGAAATATTATTATAGGTATTCTGGTGACGGCCTGTATTATTATCTTCCTGGCTTACTACACTTTTCTCGGTTTCAACAGATCGATGAATCAGGCGCAAAGAGAAAACAGGAGCCTCCGGTCACTCAAGGCACTGGAAGGGATCATGGATAATATGCAGGATATCGAAACCGGACAGCGCGGCTATATCATCTCCCACGACACCCTCTTTCTGCTGCCATACAAAGAAAGTCTCCGGAAACTGCATGCTGATACCAGCCATTTATTACAACTTATCAAAGAATTTCCTGAAAGATCGGTTGGTTACCGGAAATTACTGAATTATGTAGCTGACAAAGTTGCTCATGCCATTGCTACCGTTTCACAGGTAAGCCAGGGCGATTTTGAATTGGCATTACAAAGTACCAGATCAGGATTAGGCAGGCAGTTGATGGACAGTATCCGGAGTATCATATTCAGGCTCGAACAGGAAGACCGGAGTATTCTATATGAATCAGGGACCAGCCGCCAGATAAATGCCCGCCGGTCATTCAGATTCCTGCTGATCATATCCCTCTTGATGCTCACAGCATTAGTCTGGCTGGTCTGGAAGCTGCTCAATGAAGAAAAGATCAGAAGGAACAATGAAAAACAAATCCGGTATCTCGCAAAGCTCACTGAACAGTCCAGCGATGCTATTTTTTCAACAGATATTAGTGGGGTCATTCTCAGCTGGAATAAAGGAGCGGAAAATATTTTCGGCTATTCAGCAGAAGAAGCGATCGGCAAATTTGCTCCTGCCATTACCCGGAGCGGCCGTTCGTCTGAGGAAGTAAAAAAGATATCGGATGAAATACAGACCGGCGGCAGTATCACAACAGAGTCTGTTGTGTACCATAAAAATGGAAAAGAAATTTATTGCCTCGGCTCAGTTACGCAATTAACCAATGAACAGGATCAGCCAGCAGGTGCCGTTGTCATACTGCGTGATATTACCGAAAGAAAATTGAATGAGAAATTATTAAACCAGTTCAATGCAGATCTGACTGACCTGGTACGTGAGAAAACAGAATTGATACGGAGCATTGTTGAAAGGATCAGGGATGGTTTTTATTCACTTAAT
>DAORJS010000504.1:0-2088 GCA_035439185.1 Chitinophagaceae bacterium | reverse complement strand
CACACTTTCTCCCGGCCAGATGCCGGGACCTCTTCAACCACTCGAGCAGGTCTCCGTAATTTTTTATTCTATTTCAACAAGTCCCTGCCTCTACACACTTTCTCCCGGCCAGATGCCGGGACCTCTTCAACCACTCGAGCAGGTCTCCTGATAAAAAGTCCGCCTTCGCTAAAGCTTCGGCGGACAAGGGCTGCAAAAATACCTCATCTGCGCTCAGATTCCGAATAAATTTTTGGCATTGGTGGTACAAATGGCTGCGATATTTGTTTCAGTCATCCCATATAACAAAGCCAGTTTCTCCACCACATATTTCAGATAAGCCGGTTCATTGCGCTTGCCCCGGAAAGGAACCGGTGCCAGATAAGGCGCATCCGTTTCCAATACCAGGTGCTCGGGTTGGATGGTTGGCAATACCTTGTCCAGGCCACCGTTTTTGAATGTCAATACCCCGCCAATCCCCAGTTTAAATCCCAGGTCAATCGCTTGTTGCGCCTGACTCAAATCACCGGAGAAACAATGAAAAACCCCTTTCAGTTTCCCTTTTTGTTGCTCCTTTACAACGGCTAAACATTCATCCGTTGCATTGCGGCTATGAATAGAAACAGGCAAATTAAAATGCATGGCCCAGTCCAACTGCTCCCTGAATGCCAGGTATTGCTGCTCATCAAAACTCCGGTCCCAGTAAAAATCCAGACCAATCTCCCCCACCCCCACAAAACCGCCTTTTTCCAGGTATTCCCGGGCAATCCTGAGCTCCTCCCTGAAGTTCTCTTTCACATAACATGGATGCAGGCCCATCATGGGCAGACAATTTTCCGGTCTGGCTGCTGAAAGTTCCAGTAAACGCCCATGCGATTCACTGTCGATAGCCGGGAGTAACATTTTTGTAACTCCTTCTTTTACAGCTCTTTCCAGCATCGCTTCCCGGTCAGTATCAAACTCCTCCACATAAAGGTGGGTATGGGTATCCACATGCATCATCAAATCCGCTATTTTGAGGGCAAAATTCAGCTAAAAACTTTAAGAAACCTTTAAACCTTAGCCATTAAAAACCATCTTAGGTTAGATATCCAATCAACTACTTAAATTCAACTGCATGAAATACAGTCTTAGTTTGACAAGGGCAGCCATCCTGACGATTGCTTCCGCCCTGTTTTTTATTGCTTCCTGTAGCAAAGAAAGCAGCCAGTCCGGTACCAACGAAGAGGAACTCCAGGTATCACAGGTTTCCGGTGAAGCGGAAGGAGAAGCAGAAGGTACTTTCAATGAATTTTTTGATGATGTAATGGGTGTGAACAACGATGTAGGTGTAGCCGGTTCCGGCGTATTCTTTGGCCGTACCGATAGCCTTACTCCGGTACCCCGTTGTTTTACCATCATCATCACTCACCCCAATAATACCCCATTCCCTGCCGTAGTTACACTTGATTTTGGTACTACCGGTTGCCCTGGTCCCGATGGAAGGGTTCGTAAGGGTAAGATCATCACCGAGTACAGCGCCAGACTGATTACACCCGGTGCCGTTGCGACTACCAGCTTCGATAATTTCTTTATTGATAATATCAAAGTAGAAGGAATACATAAAATCACCAATACGTCTGAACCCCCGGCCGTACCACGCCGCTTCCGCATTCAGGTGATTGATGGCAAACTGACCAAACCCGATGGCAATTTCATCGAATGGAACAGTACCCGTGTCATTACCCAAATCGAAGGTGTACTCACCGATTTACCCAGGGATGATGTATTCAGAATCGAAGGATCAGCTTATGGTCGTGTAAAACGCGGAAACCTTCTTGTACGTTGGGAATCAAGCATTACTGAGCCTTTGATCCGTCGCTTTACCTGCCGCTGGATTGTAAAAGGAAGAATCAGAAGTGTAAGGGCTAACCTCCCTGCCAACAGTCCCTGGATCGCCGTTCTTGATTTTGGAGCGGGTAATTGTGACAACCAGGCAACCCTGACAATCAACGGGAATACCCGTCAAATTACTTTGCCGTAATTAAAAAATTATTATACCTTTAAACCAGTTTTCATAGGGTACGGATTAAAAACGGGCCAGGGTTTCTACCCAGGCCCTAACTTTTT
>DAORJS010000503.1:0-2094 GCA_035439185.1 Chitinophagaceae bacterium | reverse complement strand
GAACAGTTCAGCCAGCTCATGACAACCTATCATGACTACAATATGTTTGATGGCGCGGTGCTGGTGGCTGAGCAGGGAAAAATTATTTATCAGGAAGCATTCGGGATGGCCAACCGAGAATGGAATATTCCAAACAAAGTGGATACCAGATTCATGATCGGCTCTGTATCCAAACCACTGACCGCCATGCTGGTACTGGTCTATGTGCAAAAAGGATTGATCAATCTGGATAAAACACTCAGTGATTATCTGCCTGAATTCAAAAATAAACCTGCGGGTATTGTTACGATCCGGCAACTGCTTTCCCATACTTCCGGAATGCCGAATTATGATATTATGAAGAATTTCTTTCCGGAAATAAGCCGCCGCGCTTTTACCCGGGAAGAATATGTCAATATTTATCGTGACTCAGCACTGGCTTTTACACCGGGCACCCGGTATTATTACAGCAGCTGGGGATATTTTACACTGGGATATCTAGTGGAGAAAATCAGCGGTAAGTCCTATGCCCAGGCCATGAAGGAAGAAATATTTGATAAAGCCGGAATGACTCAGTCGGGATCTTATCATCATACCCAGGTGGTACCCAACCGGGCCACGGGATATGATTATGTTTTGGGCGGTTATCAGTCAGCCGATTTCCGGGATCAGTCCAATACCATGGGGACGGGCGATATTTATTCAACCGTGGAGGATCTGTTTAAATTTCACCTGGCCATCAGCAACAACAGCCTGATAGGAAAAGAACTGTCCAACGAAATGCTCCGGGCGGGAATAGCACCGGCCAACTATGGATTTGGCTGGTTTAATAAACCGTTTAAATATACTGACCGGGACAGCGTATTCACTAATTTCCATTTGGGGATGACGGAAGGTTTTGTTTCTTTTATCCGGCGGATACCTGCTACCAATAGTATGGTATTGATTCTTTGCAATAGTTCTCCCACTGATTTTTTTGGAATTTGTAATAACCTCGTTAAAATATTATACGGGCAATCTGTCAAAGTGAAGCAGCCGATCCATAAAAAAATGGAAACCCTGATCGCTGAAAAAGGTACAGCCAGAGCCGTAGAAGAATTTCAACTTTTGAAAAAGGATACTGCCCGTTATTATGCAGACAGAATATCACTTTGTTTTCTGGCAGAACAACTGCTGACCATGAAGCGGGTGGAAGATGCCAGATTGATGGCAGAAAATAATATCGCAGAATTTCCGTCATTCGATATGGCTAATTGTATCCTTGGCAATGTTTACCTGCAGCTGGGCAGAAAAGAGGAAGCGGCCCTATATTACCGTAAAACATTGAAAATTTCTCCCTTCTATGAGGAAGCCCGAAGCCGGTTAAAGGAAATGGGTATGGCTGACCAATAGAATGTTAATATGTCTGGGAAATTATTTAAATTAGAAGTCTAAAACCACCACTATGGCATTTATGGACCGTGTCTCCAATGGCTGGACACTTTTCAAAGGAAGTTTCAAAGTACTGAAAGAAAATAAACAGCTGATTGTTTTTCCGCTCTTATCCGGTTTATCCATCATCCTTATCATCGGAAGTCTCTTTATTTTTGGATTCCCGAAAGGGGTGGAGGAATCAGATGCAGATATTGAGTCTTACCTCGGCGGAACAAGCATATTCCTGCTCTTTGGATTTTATGTCATCAACTATTTCATCGTTTACTTTTTCAATGTGGCGCTGATTCATTGCACCCGTTTATATTTCCGGGGTGAGGAAGTTTCCGTTCGCGCCGGTATTCAGTTTGCTTTTTCCCGGATCGGGGCGATCTTCTCCTGGTCACTGGTGGCAGCTACGGTGGGACTGATACTTAAGGCCATTCAGGAAAATTCAGACTGGATTGGAAAAATCATCACCGGTATCATTGGAGTGGTTTGGAATATTGCCACATTCTTTGTGGTGCCGGTACTGGCTTATGAAAACACGGGTCCGATTGAAGCAATCAAGCGATCTTCCAAAATCATGAAAGAAAACTGGGGCGAAAGTCTCACTGCTTCATTCAGCTTTGGCTTATTCCAGTTCCTCGCCATCATAATTATAGGCATTCCCCTTTACCTGATCGGTTCTATGTTCGATCCGAT
>DAORJS010000502.1:0-2098 GCA_035439185.1 Chitinophagaceae bacterium | reverse complement strand
ATAAAGTAAAAACATTTGCGAAGGGGCTCCTGGCATTAACAGTGGAATGTGCCCAATGTCATGATCATAAATATGACCCTATTTCACAGAAGGATTATTATCAGCTCTTTGGTTTTTTTAACTCCAGCAAGGAACAGGGATTTGAAGGCGATGTATCCGTTTCTAAACCGGCCAAAACTCCTGTCCTTGTTTTGAATGATGATGATGTAAAAAGCCTGGTATCATTTATCAATAAAAAAGATACCGGCCGGTTAACGGTATCGGTAATGGGAGAAGCGGATACACCCCGCACTACCTATATTTTGAAAAGGGGTGTTTATGATCAGCATGGCGAAGCAGTGCAGGCAGCCGGTTTGAAATCTGTCATGGATTTTGATACCACCCGGTTTCCCCGTAACCGGCTCGGCCTGGCCCAATGGACCGTCAATAAAGAAAATCCTTTGACGGCCCGGGCATTTGTGAATCAACTCTGGGCAGAATTCTTTGGAAAAGGAATTGTAGCTACCACCGGTGATTTTGGCATGCAGGGAAATTTACCCACGCATCCTGAATTATTAGACTGGCTGGCCGTTGACTTCATGGAAAATAATTGGGATATCAAAAGATTGATTAAAAAAATAGTACTCTCTGCCACTTACCGGCAGTCTTCCCGGATTTCAGCAAAGCAGAGAAACACTGATCCGGAAAATACTTATTTAAGCCGCTTTCCCAGGGTCAGGGAAAAAGCTGAATTTATCAGGGATATCGTGTTGGGAAGCAGCGGACTCCTGGTGAAAACAATCGGAGGACCCAGCGTAAAGCCCTATCAGCCCAAAGGAATCTGGGAAGCTTCCACTTCCGGAAGAGGAGTACTGGCTGTTTATGAACAGGATCATGGAGAGGCACTCTACCGCAGAGGTTTATATACTTTTATTAAGTTAACAGCGCCGCCTCCAAATATGATCATGTTTGATGCCAGCAACAGAGACCAATGTGAAGTCAGAAGGCTCAACACCACCACACCATTACAGGCATTGGCCATGATGAATGATCCATTGGTGCTGGAAGCTTCCAGAGTATTTGCACAGCAATTGTTTACCAGGAACAGCAGTATTGATCAGAAAATACAACTGGCATTCCGGAGTATTATTTGCCGGACACCTACCAGTAAGCAGCTGAACATTCTTTCTGATTACTATCAGGAGCAAGTTCAACAATTTAACAGCAAAAAACTGGATGCCGGAAAAACATTGAATGTGGGAGAATATGCCCAGGACGAACGGACGAATAAAAACGAACTGGCGGCATTAATGAAAGTAATTGTCACCATTTATAATATGGAAGAAGCCATTACAAAAACCTGATCAAGTGGAAAAAGAAGTATTAGAACATCAGTTACATATCAACCGGCGCAGGTTTTTAACCCGCGTAGGCATGGGTTTGGGAGGAGCTGCCCTGGGTTCCTTATTGATCCCCGATTTGTTTGGTGGAAAAACTGTAGAGGAACAGGTCATGACCGGACTTCCTCATTTTGCACCTAAAGCAAAACGGATCATTTATCTTTTTCAAAACGGAGCGCCTTCTCAGTTAGATTTATTCGATTACAAACCGATGCTGCAAACCATGCAGGGACAGGACTTGCCTGCTTCAATCCGGATGGGACAAAGATTAACCGGTATGACAGCTGATCAGAAAAAATTTCCACTGGCCGGTTCTGTATTCAGGTTTGAACAGTATGGAGAACAAAGGGTCTGGATGAGTGAATTATTACCCTACACTTCAAAAATTGCTGATGAGTTATGCGTCATAAAAAGTATGCATACAGAAGCGATTAATCATGACCCGGCCCTTACTTTTTTTCAAACCGGGGCACAGGTGGGCAACCGTCCCAGTATGGGTTCCTGGTTAAGTTATGGGTTGGGAAGTGAAAATAAAAACCTGCCTGCTTTTTGCGTATTGTTATCAAAGGGTAAAGGAAACGGGCAGGGGGTCTATTCTAAATTATGGACCAATGGTTTTCTGGACTCCGTACACCAGGGCGTGCAGTTCAGCAGTGGCGAACACCCTGTATTATATCTGAATAATCCGGACGGCATCGATAAAGCCGACAGAAGGGCCA
>DAORJS010000501.1:0-2098 GCA_035439185.1 Chitinophagaceae bacterium | reverse complement strand
TTTTTTAACAGTCTTTATGAAATAAAAAACTTCTCTCATTCATTTTAACCAGGGTTTATATTTGCGCCATTCGTACCCGCAGCATCAATTTTTATCAGTCACCAAACCGAATATTCTGACAGCCATGAAAAAGCTGACCATCTTTATTTTATTATTTAGTTCATGTATTGTTCTTTCAGCTCAGGATCCGATTATTAAAAAACTGCAATCAGAATCCACCCGCTCCATCAAGAAAGAACTGAATGATACCAGCCGCCGTTCCTGGAAAAGCGGAGGTGTTTTTGCTATCAATGCAGGACAGGGAAGTCTGAGTAACTGGTCCGCCGGCGGAGATGATTTCTCGCTTACCATTGCCACTTCCCTCAATCTCTATGCATTCTATAAAAAAGAAAAACAGAGCTGGGACAATAGTTTGGATATCAATTTCGGCTATGTAAATACCACCAGTCTCGGCAGCCGCAAGAATGATGATCGTTTTGATATGGTTTCCAAATATGGATATGCCCTCAGCAAGCACCTGAACCTGGCTACCCTGGTGAACTTTCGCTCACAGATGCTGAAAGGATATAATTATAAGGACAATATCAAGACCTATGCCTCTGATTTTTTATCACCCGGCTATATTGTTTTCAGTCAGGGTATTGATTATAAAGCAAAGAAGGATCTTTCCATTTTTATCTCCCCGCTTACTTCCCGCTGGATTGTAGTGAAGAATGACAGCCTGTCCATCAAAGGTGATTATGGTGTATCACCCGGAAGAGAAATGCTGAATCATCTCGGGGCATTTGCTACCATCAATTATCAGAAAGCATTTAATAAACATGTCTCCTACCGGGGCCGGATTGATTTGTTCTCCAACTACCGGCAAAAACCACAGAATGCCGATCTGTATATGACCAATGCGCTCACCGCAAAAGTGGCCAGGATCCTTGCATTTAACTGGAACCTCGATCTGATTTATGATGATGATGTACGTCTCTTCGGAAAAGAAAATACATCACCCGCCTTGCAACTGAAATCAATCATTGGCGTGGGGCTGCAGGTAAAAATTTAGGTTACCTTTGCCCGCTATGGCCCAGAAAAAATTACAGCGTTTTGCCGAACTGGAAACATTTCCCAATGTGCTTCAGTTTCCGGAGAATATGGCCGGCAACTGGAAGGATCATTTTTCCAATACAAACCCAATTACGCTTGAACTGGCCTGCGGAAAAGGGGAATATGCCCTGGGACTGGGCAGGCTCTATCCGCTACGCAATTTTATTGGGGTAGATCTTAAAGGAAACCGCCTCTGGGTAGGTGCCAGAAAAGCCCTGCAGGAAAATCTGACAAATGTAGCCTTCCTGCGTACACAGATTGATCAGCTCAATCAGTACTTCAGTCCGGGTGAAGTAAACGAGATCTGGATCACATTTCCTGACCCGCAACTGCGATTGTCCAAAGCCAAAAAAAGACTGACCCACCCAAAATTTTTGCGGCTTTATCAACAAATACTGTCCCCCGGTGGTTTGATACACCTGAAGACGGATAGTCCGGACTTATATCGTTTTACCAAACTGGTAGCGGAGATGTATCAATGCCCGATTCATACCGATCTGGATCATGTGTTTGCTGATAATAATGTTTCGGCAGAGCTTTCGATCAAGACTCATTATGAATCCCTGGATATTGCCGGTAGCAACCGGGTACATTATCTCTGCTTTTCATTACCCGTATCACTGGGGGATCGTGAAAAAGATCTCCTGCTCAAAGAAAAACTGATCGCACATGAACCAGCTGATTGAAGGTGTACATTATTATATCAATGAAGATGGTTATGTGGTGCTCACAGAGCGTTATCATCTTGATAAAGGCCATTGCTGTGGCAATGGCTGCCGGCATTGTCCCTATCATTTTGAAAATGTACCGGAACCCAGAAAATCGGAGCTGCTGGCAGAATTGGAAAAAAAGAAATAATTTTCTGTCACATGCCCCCCAAAAAGAAAAATACCAGTGCTTTAAAAACTGTGAAGCCATCCGGCAAAAGAGATGAGAATTTTTTTGAACTGGTCTATGAAGTGGCCCGCCAGATTCCCAAAGGCAGGGTGACTTCCTATGGAGC
>DAORJS010000500.1:0-2118 GCA_035439185.1 Chitinophagaceae bacterium | reverse complement strand
ATAACAAAGAATGGTAACGGGGTCTGCCGTCCGTGTCCATAGAGAAATTACTTGCCAAATGTGAACCGGGCTGTAAAGCCAATAGCTGCCGGTTCAAAGTTGATATCATTGACCAGGTTTAACTCTGGTTTCCAGTCGAGGGAGATATTCAAAGGGATATTATTGAACTTATAATCCAATCCAATCACGCCCTGAGCACCGAAATTGGGGTCCGTTCCTTCCTTGCCTGTATTTGTGTTCAGTTTCTTTACAAAACCGATATATCCACCCCCGCCATAAAACCAGGTCAGCCCCTCTGGATTCAGTGGTTTATGAAATTCCAGCAAAGCCCCTAATGCCAGGGGATCACCAAAGGTAAAAAGGGCTTCAATGGCTGTTTTATCTGATATAAACTGTTTAAAGGATACAGAATTGTTCTGCATGGCATTTGAACTGCTCAGCCTTACACCGAGGGCGGTTTTATACCCCTGCGCAGAAGCAGTATACAAAGAACCGGTTAACAGGACAACAAGGCTCGCAACAATGATTTTCTTCATGATGGATGATTTAGTTCACCATGTAAACGAAAAATAGTGCCAGCAATGTTTAAAGGAAATGTAAAAGTTCAGTCGGCAGTCTTCAGTCTGTCAGTCTATCAGTCTATCAGTCTGTCAGTAAATAGTCGGTGGTTTGAAATTTGGAGGTCCCTCCTTCGCTAAGGCTTCGGCGGGCGAAGCAATATCCTAATATCCCAATTTCTTATTATCCATGCCTACGCATAGTTACTGCGCGCAATGTAAAAAAAAATGAAAATTGAAAATTAAAAGTTGAAAGTGAGGGCACGGCTAAAGAATTTCGAACTTTGAATTTCGTACTTCGTATTTCCTAAAATAAATCATACTTCGTCTTCGGCCGTTTGGCATCCAGCCAGCGGAAGCCGGGCAGGCGCATTTCTGAAGGTTGTTTCTGCCGGATCGGCCAGATCGTACCACTTACCTGGGTTCGGAATACCACTTTATGCAATTCTTTATCGCGGAAATACGTATCAAGGATATCAGCCTTCGATTCATTGATCCCGGTATAAGCACTGTCCTCATCCTGTATATAATAAATACAAGCTGCATCACCCGCCGATCGCACCGAATCAATATTCCCATCCGTAAACCAGCCATCCAGCCGGTTTGATTTGACCTGATTATAAATACCGGGCTCCAATTGGTTCACAAGGAAACTGTTTTCAAATGCTTTCAACCGGTCTGCTTTTTTGTTTTTGGTAAAGAGTAGCAGTGTATCTCCGGTAATCTGACTCTCCTTGGCCCAGACTATCGGGTTCTGAAATAAACGGAAAACAGAATCCTGGAAAGAATAAAACAGACTGTCACTGACCGCCTGCAGGGAGTCTGAAAATATTTTCACATTACGATAAGCTTCGAGGTATCGGTTGGTACTGTCTTTTTTATTGAGATTCATTACCCTCGTTCCCCTGATGGTATCTTTTACCACCGTATCCTTTCCGGCCAGTTTTGTTAAATCAGTCTTTTGCTTCATTAATGTGTCAGGCGTCACATTTTTCTTTACGGTTAATGAATCAGTCTTAACCGGTTGGCTACCGGTACTATCCGGATTTGTTCTTACTAAAGCTAAACTGTCAGTTACCGGTTTTTTCGTCAATGAATCAGATCCCTCTTTCTTTTGTTGTTTTGTCAATGAATCAGTTCCGGATTTCTTCTGTATTAAAGAATCAGCAGCCAGCTTCGCCTGTTGTATTGAATCCTGCCGGGCGATTTCTTTTCTTTTAATTTCACGGGCCTCATATAAATCCGTCAGCCGGGCAGAGAATAAAGTATCCGCAGTGATATATATCGAATCATTATCCTGCCTGATGATCATCAATGGCTTATTGGTGGCCAGGGTCCTTTCATTTTTACTGTCATTGATTATAATACCGGCAATGATGGTAGTACCCTGTGCTGAATCCACCACCACTGCATTTCCGGTCATGGTCGTAATACCAGATTCCTCATCTCTTTTGATATTGTTGGCCGTATATTTTCTGGGACCGTCTTTGATAATCGGTCTTTGTCCGAATTCTGCTTTTCCTCTGGCCAGATCATAATACCCTTCCTTTGTTTCTATCTC
>DAORJS010000499.1:0-2123 GCA_035439185.1 Chitinophagaceae bacterium | reverse complement strand
GTTCGGCACGATATAATAATTCGGCTGATGGAACGATTTATTTTAAAGTGGATGCGAATTCCAATAAAGCGGTAGCCTGTGTGGTGACGATAGATAAAAAATAATTATGAAATCATTAAAGTATAGCCTTGCCTTCCTGTTTTTTTGTTGTGCCACTGCCAGCTTTGCACAGACTGCGCAAGTGATGTGGGGTGAAGAGTTCAAACTGAAAATCCGTGATGCGGACCTGCATGTGGCCTGGGCTGATAATACCGGAACTTATTTTATTGAAGAGCACCTGGTACTCACCAGTTATTTTATTATCGGATCCACCAGCCGGGAAAGTGCCGGCCTGGTAAAACTGGACAAGGGCCTGAATGAATTATACCGGAAAAATTTTGACAAGGAGCTCCGTAAGAAAAGATACCAGGATATTTTATTCAGCAAAAAGAAAATGTACCTGCTGTCCAGCGATTATGATAAAGGAACAAGAACGATCAGTTTTTTTGCGATGGAACTGAATAAAGCCAACGGCGAGGCACAGGGCGACTGGAAAGAGATATCGGTATTCAAACTGGATACAAAAAGGGATGATCTGAAATTCAAATGCACGCTGACAGAAGATTCTCTCCGGTTCAGGGTGGTCACCGCCATGGATGGGGAAAAAGATACCCGCTATACTGTACAGGAGTTCAATGAAAATTTTGCGCCGGTATTTAACCGGGTGGATATTGTTCATGAAATGGAACCGGAAAAGATTGATCTGGAAGATATCCTGCCCATACCCAATGGGAATATTCTGTTTGTGGCCCGTCAGATGGATTATGAGGAAGGGAAAAAAGAAAAGAAGCGGAATCTGGTTTTTCAGAACTATAATTTAAGATTATATGATTCCAAAGGAACCTTCATTAAAGAAGTCAATCCGGAAGTGGAAGGCCGATGGCTGGTCAATTCCAAATCGGTGGTACTGAAGAATGGGGAGATTGGTCTGGCTGCTTTTTACAGCAGCACCAAAAAAGCCAGAGAAATAAACGGATTGATGATGATGCGGATCAATAGTACCGATGGGTCGGTGATCAGTCATTCCAATCAGGAGATCAGCGCCAGTATGTTTACCAATGAATATGAGGAAGACGATGAGGAAGATGAGGATGAAACCCGGGCGGAGAAAGCTGAACGGAAACGTTTCGAGAAATTATCAAAAGATGAAGACGGGATCAGCCGCAGTTATAAAATTCGGGCCCTGACCCCCTCGATGGATGGAGGGATGGCCTTTGTGGCGGAGAAATTTTATACTTACACCGTCCGTCAGTATAATCAGACAACCAGGACCTGGTCCACTTATATTTACTATATATCAGAAGACCTGATCATTTCTAAATTTGATGAGTCGGGAAAAATTACCTGGATCAAATTATTACCCAAAAGACAGCAGGAGCAAATCAGTAGTGGCACGATCGTCAGTGCTTCTGATTATTTTGTCAGTCGCTTCCAGTTCCCGCTCTGGGGCGGGGTCAGTGTGTTTTCAATCCCCGGGAAAAATACTTTTTCGATTTTGATGAATGATAATCCGAAGAATGAAGATGTGACGAGGGCCGGACAAAAAGCCAAAGCGATGTACAATCCCAAGAAGAGTCATGCTTTTCTGCTGAATGTGGATCTGGCTACCGGGGAGATCAAACGTAAATTTTTATTTAACAATCAGGATGGTACACCGGCGATGCTGCGGCATGGGGTATTGATGGGAAATATTTTTTATATGGTAGGAAAGAGAATGGCGACCCTGGGAATTTTATCAAAACCAAGAATTGCAGTCGGGAAACTGACTTTCAAATAAGGGCAAGGCCCTTCAAAAAGAGAAGTATGAAAAAAATAACCGCAATGGTACTGTCAGTAGCCTTTTGTACGGTTGGCTATACACAGGACCTCAGTAAATTCAATTTGTATAAACCGGCCGAAGATGCGGAAAAAGCATTGGATGCTGCGGTGATGCAGGCCAAAAAAGAAGGCAAGCATGTTTTTGTGCAGGCGGGTGGCAACTGGTGTATCTGGTGTGCCCGCTTCAATGATTTTGTAACAAAGGATGCTTCACTCGACTCCATGATACAAAAGAACTATGTGGTCTATCACCTGAATTACAGCAA
>DAORJS010000498.1:0-2124 GCA_035439185.1 Chitinophagaceae bacterium | reverse complement strand
GTTCGGCATATCCATAGAGCCGGATACATCAATCAGAAAAACAAGATGGCTGGGAGGCAAAGAGTCCAGGTTCAGCTTACGGGAGGATAGATTGATATAGAATAACTGATTCTCGTTATTCCAGGGACAGGAGCTAAGCCGGGTATATACAGAAAACAAATCCTTTGCCGGTGGCTCCCGGTAACTGAGATTAAAATAATTCAGCATCTCCTCAATCCGCACGGCATCGGGTGGAACGATGGAATTGAGTGTGATAAAGCGGCGGATATTACTGTAAGAAGCCCGGTCCACATTCAATGACATGCCCGTGTTCGGAAATTTCCGGGCATTGATAAAATGATTTTCCAGCAAACTGGCATAGGTTTCATCACCGGTATACCAGTTCTTTTGTTCTTCCTTGTCGAGGTCCTTGGTCAGGGAAGAGAGCCGGTCCCTCCTGCTATTGGCAGATCCTGCAGGCAGCAGTTTCATTTTTATGCTGGCATAGTTATCCGCATTCAGAAATAATTTTTCAGAACGGTAACCTTCGAATGAAAAACTGAAAGTATCAGCCGGAGCATGGCAGAGAATACCAAAAGTGCCCTGTGTTCCGCTACGGAATACATAGCCGGTCTTATGCTGCAGAATGGTTACATTTTGCAATATATTGCCTGCTTCATCCTTTACTTCACCGCGCAGGTAAAACTGCTGGGAGTATGCAGACAAACTAAACAGCAGAAGGGTCAGTATTTGACAAGCAGCCTTCAGGGGTTAAATTTCAAAATATGAAACGGGGTCCTTTTTGGGTACGGGACTTCTTAGTAAGATACAAAAAAAGACTAATTGGTTCTAATTGCTTATACGACCTGGTAAATCTCCTTCAGATTCCGGCCCAGTCCGTCATAGTCGAGTCCGTATCCAACCACAAACTTATCAGGAATATCGAATCCCACATAGTTCAGTTCAAGGGGATAGGTTGTTGCTGCTGACTTATGGAGTAATGTCGCAATTTTGAGAGACTTAGGTTGCTGGTGAAGCAGTTTGGGCAGAAAATGATGCAGTGTTTTACCCGTATCAACGATATCTTCCACTATAATCACTTCCTTTCCAAAAAGATCATCTTCCAGTCCGATTGAAGTAACCACATTACCCGATGATTTCATTCCTTTATAAGAAGCCAGTTTGATAAAGCATAATTCGGCTTCGATCCGGAGTTGTTTGAAAAGGTCGGATGCAAACATAAACGACCCGTTAAGGATGGCGATAAAAAGCGGTTTTCTTCCTGCATAATCCAGGCTGATTTGTTCAGCAAGTGCTTTCACCCTTTCCAGGATCTCCGCTTCAGGCAGATAGACTTCAAATTGCTTGTCGTGCACTTTAACGGTGCTCATAAACAGTAGTTGTTAGTTGGTGCCCCTGGTATTACCGGGCAGAATAGAATATTGGGTGGTCAGTGCCAGTTTGGGAACATTGGAAGATTTTTTATGCAGGCTCAGTTGTTCACCAACGGCAGGCACTTCTCCCTGTCTGAGCCAGTTCAGCTCCAGCAGGCTTTCTATACGGATGGCTTCACGCTGTGCAATATCATGGAGTGTTTCCCCGGGTTGTACAGTATGGTATTCACTATTACCGGTCTTTCTTTTCCGTTGCAGGTAGATCAGACGATCGGTATCCACTTCTTCTGCCCTGGGAATTTCATTGAACTCAAATATTTTGGCCAGGTCAACATCATACTCTTTGGCAATGGCGAGATAAGAAGAACCCTTGGGTACATAGATCACTTTTGTTTCATTGATCTTAAATACTCCTTTGGGATATTGGGGAGTATTTGAAGCCGTTTCTTCTTTCTTATTTGTTGTACTACTTTTTTCAACTGGTTGCTTTTCCTCTTTTTTTACCGGATTATCATTGACGGCTATCGTTTTTTCAGTGACCGGTACAGGACTGACATCAGCTATTTCAGTTGATTGAGCGGGAATGCGGCCCATGGCGATAAAACTGTATTCCTGTAAACCGTAATCTTCGATGGTTTTGATCAGGGCCATGGCATAACGCGGATTGGTGGCATAGCCTGCTTTTTTCAGCCCCCAAGCCCAGCCTGAATAATCAGTTGGATCCAGCTCGAATAAAAAAGCATAGCGCTGA
>DAORJS010000497.1:0-2138 GCA_035439185.1 Chitinophagaceae bacterium | reverse complement strand
GCATAATTCCTCACTTCTTTTGTCTTGAGCCATCCTCCAAAACTGATTCTGGTTCCATTAAAATCGGCAGGGATCGTGAGATAAAGCGTGGTGAATTCTCCTTTCACACTGTCTGGCTGCCGCTCTATCAGCAAGGAATAATTACCGGAATGTTTGATCCCGCTATCCAGCCGGACCCTGGCTCCTTTGATCTCGGCCCCATTTTTTACGGTCCAGTCCTTGATCCAGATACTATCAGCGTTCTCCTCAAAACCAAAATTATTTTGGGCCTGTATGGTGCATTGAAATAACAATATAGTAAGGCAAGCACCGGCAAACCGCATAACAGGAGGCAAATTCATTACACAAGTTTACTTAATTTCTTTTTGCGATGGCCGGAATTCAGTAAGGAAGTATAGCCTGATTAGTTCGGGAAGAATCCCTTAAAATTCAGGGAGACAATCACCGCTTTGCGAAACTTGTAGTTTTTCAAGTCTATGTTATCGCCTTTGGCGATATTCAGGAGCATTCTTCTCTACAAACTTCCTTTCACCGCTACCGGTGCGGAAGCCAATACTGACAGGATATAGTCCTCATATTCTTTTGTGAACTGTGGATTTCCCTTAGAAGAAGTAAACAGCGATTCCAGATGATCCGTGGTACAGCTGCCATCCGACATCTTATCAGATAACCAGGGATTGGCTTCTGACCATTCTTTTTTCAGGGAATGGTATTTCAGGTATGAAATCACAATCAGTTCTGTAAATGCACCAGGATGTGAAGCCACTGTATTGGCCAGGATCTGCAGTTCAAGTGTTGCCTTGGGAAACTGATCAGGGTAGAAGCGGTCGTTTTCCCGGATATTGTATTTATTGTATTTGTTGATATCCATGTTCATTTATTGATGATTTGAAAAATTAAAAAACCACCCGGCCAATGGCCGAATGGTTTCCATAGGTTGATGAGTTGGTGAGTACATGATTAATTGGCAGCAATTACGGCATCCAATGAATGGACCACTCCGTTTGATGCATCATGATCGCGGCCCTGGATCCTGGCGCCATTAATGGTCACCGTTCCATTGATCACTTTTACAAGGAGTTCTTTTCCACTCAGGGTCTTCAGTTTTTGTCCGTCAGTAAAATCTTTGAAATTGGTTTTTCCTTCCACCACATGCTGCTGAAGAAGTCCGGTCAGCGCTATTTTGTTTTCCGGTTTTAGTAAGTCCGTCAGCTGACCCTGCGCCAGTTTGCCAAATGCCATTTCAGAAGGAGCAAATACAGTAAACGGACCTGTTTTGCTCAGTTCAGTTTCGAGTCCTGCCGCTTTTACACCACGCAACATAGTGGACAGATTCTTGTCGGCCACCACAACATCTACAATAGTTGACATTTTGTGAAATTTATTTGCAGACAGTATCGCCTGCATTACCTGTAATGTAGACCTATTAAAGTGATAAAACTGATTTATTTACTCTTTCCTTGCAGCCATATTGTTAATGTGTACAATTAAAAGATCCATTTACAGCCATTGCTCCAGTTTATAGGTGTATCTTGCAGCTGTTGCAATTGGCAGCCGGGATATCTTCCCCTTTATTTCTTTACAGGTTGCCCAGCCATTTTATTTCATCTAAACAAGTGTATCATGCATATAGCATTTGCAGATAAGGCAACCCTTATATATTCAATGGAGCCGGTCGTACTTTTAACACCGGACAGTATTATCGAAACAGCAGAACAGGTATCAGCAGTTCCACAGCCCGGTCAAAAACGATTTGGTATCAACGATCTCTGGAAAATCCGCCAGGGAAGGCGATATGCCAATGGCTACCAGCGGCGTAGTCTCTAAGTTTACCTCCTATCAGCATTTCATTTTATGATCACGGTTTTATTTAGTAAACTCGTGTAGGGAATTCCTGTGCCCAAACTTTTTTATGTAACCTGCAAAGCAGTTTGGTCACTTGCCTCATACCGGATAGATCGAATCGGAGGAAATGGTCAGTTAGTTCTGTGCGCTCACATAAAATGCTGTCATGAAAAATAAATATTTCCTTTTCTTCCTCATACTGCTTCTTCATTGGCAAGCCAATGCACAATCAAGGAAGGAACAGTTCAGCCAGCTCATGACAACCTATCATGACTACAATATGTTTGATGGCG
>DAORJS010000496.1:0-2143 GCA_035439185.1 Chitinophagaceae bacterium | reverse complement strand
TGCTCCAGTTCCTGATCATTATTTCCGGATCTTACATCATAACAGGCCAATTCCACCAAAGCGGGATACTGGTTTTTTATTTCTTCCAGCAATTCCGTTCTTCTCCCGGTAATACCCACGCGATACCCTTTTTCAAGATATTGCTCCGCCATTTTACGACCGATACCGGAGCTGGCGCCAACAATAATCACATGCCTGTTCATAGTTAAATATTCTCAGGATTTAAAGTTAGCAATAATGATTCCTGAAAAAACAAGGATCATTCCAATGATATGAAAGGTTGTGAATGCTTCATGCAAAAAGATTACTGCCTCCAGACTACTGAATACCGGTATCAGATTCCCGAATAAAGCAGTTCTTCCGGCACCCAGGTGATGGATGGCGATATTCCATATCAGGAAACAAATGACAGATGCTCCCAGTCCGAGGTAAAAGACAGCCAGTAATAATTCTCCGTTCCATGAAATAGCGGGATATTGGCCGGATTCCCATATAAAAAAGGGCAATACCAATATTGTTCCCAATGAAAATATCGTGAACAGAAAAGCGGGTGCCGGCACAGCTGCTGGTTTCTTCTTGACCATGGTATTATATACAGCAAAACAGAATGCTGCCAGCAATACCCATAAATCACCTTCGCCGAACTGAAGTGTTTTCAGATTTTCCCAATGACCGTGGCAAAGCAGGTACAATACTCCGGTGATACAAAGCAGCATCCCCAGCAGTTTATGCAAGCCGATTTTTTCTTTCAGGAAGATGCGGGCAAAAAGCACCGACATGATGGGGGATGAGGTGGTGCCGATCAATGCCAGGTTGATAGCTGAAGTATAATGTGCCCCTACATATACAAAGGTGTTGAAGAGGGAAATGCCTGCCAGTGCAATCCAGAAAAAGTACCAGGGTGAACTGCTGATGACTGGCCATGCTTTTCTGATCTGATTCCAGGCAAAGGGGAGGATCAGGATGGAAGCAATCAGCCAACGGTAAAAATTCAGGGCGATGGGAGGAATGGATTTGTTGACTGCACGGGCCACCACAAAATTGCCAGACCAGATCAGGGTGGCCAACACCGCTAATCCGATACCGAGACTGATATTTTTTGTTTGTGAATGGCTCATGCCTTTAATGATGGGCAAAGTCAAGATCGAATCTGCCTTTGATCCTTTCCATCGGCGGATTGAAATAACCGTATTGCAATTGCGGAAATTCTTCTTTGATCAGTTCCTGTAACTGTTTTACTCCCATGCATTCACCCGTATCAGTAGCACCGATCTTTCCCAGGTACCAGTCGGGATCGATATTGAAATTACGCCACTGAATCATTTTTAATCCGGTGCTTTGAATCAGATGGCGAAGCGCTTCATATTCGGCAACAGAATCCGTCATCCCCGGAAAGACAAAATAATTGATCGAGGTCCAGCCGCCATACCGGTTTACTACTTTCAGGCTTTCAATAATATCATCAAAATCATAATTATTCGGCCGGTAATAAGGCATATAGATTTCCCTTCTGGCGGAATTGGTGCTTACGCGGATGGAATCCAGTCCGGCTTTACATAATTCCTCCACGGCATCCGGTCTGGATCCATTCGTGTTGATATTGATGCTTCCCTTTTTAGTATGCTTTCTGATTTCAATGATGGCATCCCGGATGGTTTCCCACATCAGCAATGGTTCGCCTTCACAACCCTGTCCAAAACTGATGATGGGGTAGGGTGCTGTTTCAAGGTGCGGCACGGTGAATTCAACAATCTCTTCCGGACTGGGTTTAAAACTCAACCGGTCCTGTGTGGATACAATCGGTTCTTCATCCGGTTGAAGCGAAATACAGCCCACACAATTGGCATTACAGGCTGGTGAAGCCGGTACCGGACATTCCCATCTTCCTAATGCAAAATTCCGGGCAGCCGGACATTGATAGGTGAGGGCACAATTATTCATCAGGTGCTGCACCAATCTGTTGTGCGGATAGTGTTTGATCAGTTCAGCTGCCCCACCGGCCACTTTTTTAGCATCATAGCCGGAACAGTCCTGCCGGATATCCGGTTCGATGCGGGTGGCGGGTACATAAAACTTTTCATCAAGCCAACCGGCAGCGGTATAACAAAACAAAGGAAGTGTGGGGGCGTCGGCAGCTGTTTCG
>DAORJS010000495.1:0-2151 GCA_035439185.1 Chitinophagaceae bacterium | reverse complement strand
ACACCGGCAGCCAGCAGACATTCTTCTGTATGGGGTTGTAGCTGGTATTGATGATTATCAAGGAAACAAAAAGTGCTGAACCGGTTTGCCCAGCTCAGCACTTTTTCCTTTACCTGTTCAAACCGGTTAATTGAAAACTGGCAGTTAGTTTCAGTTGTTTGATCCAAAATGAAGAACAGGTATATAAGAACAATTAATAATCGTCTTCCTCATCGTCGTCAAAATCCTTATCGTTGAAGAGATCTTTGAATTCATCATCCATCTTGAAATCATCATCATCATCGGCTTTCTTCCCGCCGCCTCCGGTACTTTTCTTTCCTTTGGAGGAGGGGATATCGAATTCATCAAAATCGGGATCCCATTCTTCTTCCTCTTCCGGTTTTTCCCAGTCATCCGGTGCATCATCCACTTCATCCTCATCTTCATCCTCTTCTTTTTTGGATGCAGCTTTACCTCCTTTTTTAGCAGGTTTCACCTCTTCATCTGATTCATCGAAATCATCGTCATCATCTTCCTCTTCTTCCTTTTTCTTGGGTTTGGGAGATGATTTAGCTGCTGATATTTTTTCAGCACCGGTTGTCAGTTTCTCAACTATCTTTTTTCCTTTTGCTGGATTTATTGCCATAGTATAACAGGATTACGGGTGTAAAATTTCGGCGAAGTTTTTAATTCGCCAAATTTTTAAAAAGAAAATTTTATAGGGCATTAAATACGGCTATTCTCCGGTTCATTCCGGTCATGGCACCAATACGATCTGATCCCGGCCCGGGCCATTGGAAATATAATGCACTTTTACTCCCAGGTATCCATTAATAAAATCCACATACGTACGTGTGGTTTCGGGCATGGTCCCGTAGTTTCGGATTTTACTGGTATCGGTATGCCAGCCTTTAAATCCCTGGTAAATAGGTTCCGGGATTTTCCGGTCCATTTGAAAAGGG
Organism: Chitinophagaceae bacterium; assembly: GCA_035439185.1. Lineage (GTDB taxonomy): Bacteria > Bacteroidota > Bacteroidia > Chitinophagales > Chitinophagaceae > JJ008. The sequence goes on along the minus strand of DAORJS010000495.1, from coordinate 1,210 downwards.
ACTTCCCGGCTCTCCTTCCCATCAATCCGGTAGGCGGTACAAACCTCCAGTTCTTCAAATGCATCGAGTACATCAGCCTTGGTCATCACAATCTTGGTTACTCCATTGATCATACAGGCAAAGTTCAGGGCTACCAGGTCAATCCAGCCGCACCGGCGGGGTCGGCCGGTGGTAGCGCCGAATTCGTTTCCGATTTTCCTTAGTTCTTCACCCAGGGCATTGTCCAGCTCTGTGGGAAAGGGGCCACCTCCGACTCTTGTACAATAGGCTTTGGTTACACCAATCACATCCCCGATATGGTGAGGGGCAATACCCAAACCGCTGCAAACCCCTGCGGAAATAGTATTAGAAGAAGTAACATAGGGGAAGGTTCCGAAATCAATATCCAGCATACTGCCCTGCGCACCTTCTGCCAGTATTTTTTTACCGGCCCTGATCTGCTCGTTGATAAAATATTCCCCATTTACAATATTGAGTTCCTTCAGGAATTCAACAGCCTCAAAAAATTCCTCTTCCCAGGCAGTAATATCTTCCTGGAAATTATAATTATCCAGCAGGCGCTGGTGTTTCAGCCGGAGTTTTATATAGGAAGTGGTGAAACTTTTGTCCAGCAGATCCCCAACCCTCAATCCGTTCCGGCCGGTTTTATCCATATAAGTGGGGCCGATTCCTTTAAGCGTTGACCCGATCTTTTGATTGCCTTTGGATAATTCTGCGGCTTTGTCAAGGGCCCGGTGAGTGGGAAGGATCAGATGTGTACGTTCTGCAATAAAGAGATTTTTTTTCAGGTCAATTCCGAATGAAGCAACCGTATCACATTCTCTTTTCAGGGTTACGGGATCCAGCACCACTCCATTCCCGATCAGGTTGATCACCCCTTTGTGAAAAACACCGGAAGGAATCTGGTGAAGGACTACTTTTTTATCTTCCACATAGAGTGTATGTCCGGCATTGGGACCACCCTGAAACCTGGCCACAAGGTCGTAGTCTTTTGCAAAATAATCTACGATCTTTCCTTTTCCTTCATCTCCCCACTGGAGACCCAAGATAACATCTACCATTTTTTTCAAATTTGATTGAGAGGGTACATTATTTAATTTAAAAAATCTGTTCATTTCCTGACTTCACATCTACCGGAGTAAATGTTCCGTTTTCGTTTTCATAGAGCAAGTCGGTTGCTGATAAAGTTACAACTGATACCCGCCTTCGT
>DAORJS010000494.1:0-2156 GCA_035439185.1 Chitinophagaceae bacterium | reverse complement strand
ATAGAGCCTACTTTATTACTCATTAATTTTTCGCCGAACTGTTGCAACTCTACATCCAGGCTTGTATATAAATTATTACCTGCTACCGCCGGCACATCCATGGCACCGCCTTCATAAGGTCCTTGTATACGATTGAAGTTATCTTTTATCAGCACCTGCATTCCTCTTCCGCCCATTAATACTTTTTCGTAGCTGGCTTCAAGCCCGGTCATGCCGGCATAGTCGCCACTCTGGTAACCTTCCCCATCATGTTTTTTCAGGTAATTAGAGTCGACCTCCCCGATATACCCGACAATATTGGCACCTGCATCGAAGGGATAAGAACGAATAGGACGTTCCTGAATATAAAAACCGCTTTGGAATTTCCAGAGGTTCTCCTGTATCCTGGCATATTTCTGCTGGGATAATGATGCTTCAAAAACAGAAGGCCGGAAAGACTTATTCTTCAAAATAGCATTCACAATTCTTTTCCGGAACTCGGCGGTGTCAATCCCCATCAACTCGCAAAAGAAGGCGGTATCTATTCCTTTGGCCTGAGAAGGTGTAACCATCAGGTCATAGGTCAGTGTGTTGTTGAGAATAGCCTGCTTGTTCCTGTCGAATACCAACCCCCTCGGTGGATAGATGGTTTTGCGAAGGATGGCGTTTTCATCAGCCATTGCCCCGTACTTACCCGAAATAACCTGCAGATAAAATAATTGGCCGATAATGACTATAAAAGCAATTAAAAAAATGAGGCGGATGATACGGCTTCTTGATTGATTGAACGCAGACATGTAAAAACTACCCGGAAAGAAATAAAAGTGAGGAAATAATTAAAGTAATGCAATGTACGAATTACAAAAAGCGGTTTCCAAATCTATTTGTAAAATAAATCATGAATTAAGAAAATTTTCCATCGGGGATAATCGCAGCACAATTTCTTACGCCGTATTTGTCCGGAACTTGAGTTTCCTCGGAAATAATAATTCCGTTGTAAAAATGAGCAGCATGCTGATGCCGGTGGTAGCAATCACCTTGATGAGGAAATCAAGAAAGCTTCCAAAGTCGAGCCACTCGAGAAAAACCATATAGCCATGGTGGAGTAAAGTGAGTATGAAAACATACACTGCATAGGGCGTCCACTGCATGGCTTTGGGTGACGGCTCCCGGTAGTTCAGCTCAGAAGTATCCTTAGGGGTGAGAATATTAATGATAAACGGCCGCACATAGGCGATCAGCACACAAGCTGCGGCATGGAGACCCGGTGTCATCAGGAAATAGTCGAGAACCAAGCCGGTAAAAAAGCCAATCACCAGTAACCCCATCCGGGAAACGGAGAAAGGCAGCCACAGGATAAACAGGTAATATATATATGGAGTAATAAATCGGTGCAGGTGCGGTATTTTATCCAATACATACACCTGTATCAATATAAAGGCAATAAACCGGATGATATTTCTTAGAAAGTCACTCACCTCGTATTCTTTTTTACCTGTTCGATCTTCTTTTTTGTTTCCTCAAAGAGTTTTACCTGTTCGGCCCTCTCGATATTCTCTATAACATGTACCTGCTGCAGGTTATAGAAATTGACGGCTGTCTTTACTTTCAACAAGTACATCCCGGTAGTATTGTCCAGTTTTATATCCGAAACGGTACCCACCATATAGCCGGGCGGAAAGTTGAACGACACCGGGCTCGTCAGCACTGTATCCCCTTTCTTCACTTCAACCGTTTTGGGAATCCTTTTCAATGTCAGATAGCGGGGGTCTTTACCATCCCATTCGGCAGTACCGAAATCACCTGTCTTTTTCAATGACACACTTACAGTGTTTTGCACATGCAGAAGGCTCATCACCTGGCTGAAGTTGCTGCTTACATTTACCACTACACCCACTGCACTTCCATCAGAACTAACGACGGCCATATTATCTTTTATACCCTGGGCAGAACCCCGGTTTATCTGGATATAATTTTTCTGAGCATTTACGGTATTGTAAACCACAGTTGCCGGGCGGGAGAAATAGCGTCGGTAATTTCCGGTGGTATCATAAGGAACAGAGTCCTGCACCATTTGAACTGCAGTATCCCGGCGGGAAAAATTACGGGGCAAAAGGTTCAGTAAAGAATCATTCATCCGGTGTACCCGTTTGTTTTCTTCACGCAGGGTAAAAAAA
>DAORJS010000493.1:0-2158 GCA_035439185.1 Chitinophagaceae bacterium | reverse complement strand
TCGCAATCGCATCTCTTTTCAGATCGATGACCAGGCGGGTACCTTCTTTATTGTTGGATTCATTATTAACGTGGGCAATTCCTTCAATTACTTTCTCATTCACCAGTTCACCAATCCGGTTCACCAGGGCATCCCGGTTGACCTGATAAGGTACTTCTGTGATAATAATCTGTTCCCTTCCGCTGGCCTTGGTTTCTACGGTCAACCGGCCCCGCAGTACCACCCGGCCCCTGCCCATGTGCATGGCTGCCTTGATACCCTCCATTCCGTATATAATACCACCGGTCGGAAAATCAGGTGCCTTTACATGCTGCATGAGTTCTTCAATCGTGATCTCCCGGTTATCGATATAGGCAATACAGCCATCTATCGCTTCACTCAGGTTATGCGGCATCATATTCGTGGCCATCCCTACGGCGATTCCACTGGATCCATTGATCAGCAGTTGAGGAATACGGGTGGGGAGCACGGTTGGTTCCTTGAGTGAATCATCAAAGTTCAGCTGCATATCCACGGTATCTTTTTCAAGATCCTCCAGCATGAACTCGGAAAGTTGTTTCAACCTGGCTTCGGTATAACGCATGGCAGCCGGGCCATCTCCGTCCTGGTTACCAAAGTTTCCCTGTTTGTCGATCAGTTCATAACGCATATTCCAATCCTGCGCCATTCTCACCAATGCATCATAAACTGCTGTATCACCATGCGGATGGTATTTACCCAATACCTCACCCACAATGGAAGCTGATTTTTTAAAGGGACGGTTATGCCGAAGACTCAGATTGTCCATGGCAAATAAAATCCTCCGGTGTACCGGTTTCAGTCCATCTCTTACATCCGGCAGGGCACGACCTACTATCACCGACATTGAATAATCAATGTAGGCGGTCTTCATCTGCTCTTCAATATTAACGGGGATGATACGGTTATTGTCCTGCGTTTCCTGTGGCTCAAACTGCTCTTCCATCGTTGTTGTCGCTTAGACTTTTTAGTTGAATTTGAATACCGGATTTAGTCCTTTTTCGGGGGCCTTACCGGGGTTTGCAAATCTAACTTTTACGGGGGTGAAAACCTGATAAACCTGCCTGTTTTTTGCCCTAGTTTTCCACCCCTGTGGATTCATTGCAGGGCTTTCGGCTCACCCGGATTTTACCTGTATTTTTTACCCTGATTTTATGGGTTTTTCATGCTAATTTACCGGCCTGTCAAATGGCTTTATTATGAAGACGATCTTATTGTTCGGGGCGGGGAAATCAGCTACTGTTCTGATTGATTATTTACTGGAAAATGCGGTGGACCAAAACTGGCGGCTATTCCTGGTTGATGCCGATCTCGGTCTGGCCCAGTCCAAGATCGGTGCCTCCAACCGCGGAACGGCCATCTCCTTCGATATACAGGATGAAACAGAAAGAGGCCGCTATATCCGGCAGGCAGATATCGTGATCTCCCTGCTCCCCCCTGCCCTCCATATTGCCATTGCCAGAGATTGTGTGAAATACCAGAAAAACCTCTTAACTGCCTCCTATCTGGACGATGCCATCCGGGAACTGGAACCGGCTATTGCAAAAAATAAACTACTCTTCCTCTATGAAATGGGCCTGGATCCGGGGATTGATCATATGAGTGCCATGCAACTGATTGACGGGATCCGGAAAAAAGGCGGACAAATATTTTCATTTGTTTCTCATTGCGGCGGACTGGTTGCCCCTGAAAGTGATGATAACCCCTGGCATTATAAGATCAGCTGGAATCCCAGAAATATAATACTGGCAGGAAAAGCCGGGGCCCATTATCGTGAAAACGGTCAGGAAGTACAGGTAGATTATGCCGGTTTGTTTAATAATGAAAGGATGGTCAATATCCCTGATCTCGGCACCCTGGGCTGGTATGCCAACCGTGACTCTCTGAGCTATACCCGCCGATACCAGTTGGAAGATGCTGCCACTTTTTTAAGAACCACCCTGCGGCACAGTGATTTTTTATATGGATGGAGAAATATCATTGAACTCAAACTCACGGATGAAACACCACTATATGATACCAATGGAAAAACCCTGCAACAGGTTTTTAAAGAACATATGGACCGGCATGGATTCGGCGAATGGGTGAATCAAAAACTGGCTGCCCGATTCGAAGAAACCAAGGGTATGCTGGAGAACCT
>DAORJS010000492.1:0-2164 GCA_035439185.1 Chitinophagaceae bacterium | reverse complement strand
ATAAACAATACCTGGATGCGGGTGCAGATATTATCGAGACCAATACTTTCAGCAGTACCACGATCGCCATGGCGGATTATGAAATGCAATCCATCGCCTATGAACTGAATGTGGCCGCGGCCCAATGTGCAGCCAAAGCGCGCGACTTATATTATGCTGAACATCCCGGCAGCGAACCCCGTTTTATTGCCGGTGCGATCGGTCCTCTGAATAAAACCCTGTCATTATCACCCGATGTAAATAATCCCGGGTTCCGTGCAGTAACTTTTGATGAAGTGGTGACTGCTTATTATGAGCAGGTAAAAGGATTGGTTGACGGCGGCGTTGACTTGCTCCTCGTAGAAACCATCTTTGATACCCTGAATGCCAAAGCCGCCATCTTTGCCATTAAAAAATACTTCCGCGATACCAATAAAGAACCGCTGCCAGTGTCCATCTCCGGTACCATCACCGATGCCTCGGGCAGAACCCTGAGCGGACAAACACTGGAAGCCTTCTATACCTCTGTGATGCATGCCAAACCATTGAGCATTGGTTTGAATTGTGCATTAGGCGCCAAAGAAATGCGGCCGCATATTGAAGAACTGGCACAAATCGCTTCCTGTTATGTATCTGCCTATCCCAATGCCGGTTTACCGAATGCCATGGGAGAATACGATGAACATCCCGCAGATACGGCGCATTACCTGGAAGACTGGGCCAAAGAAGGCTGGGTGAATATTGTGGGTGGCTGCTGCGGCACCACACCGGATCATATCCGGCATATTGCAGAAGAAGTAAAAAAAATCAGTCCCCGCCAACTGCCGGTGGTTGAAACCAGTTTTGCATGAACACCGCGCAATTACTGCTCATATTATCCATTGCAATACTCATTGTCAACAATTTTTCATTCCTGAAAAAGCTGTTTACAAAAAAGAATACCTAATGTCCGACACTGTTGTTATCAAGCCATTTTTAAGATTAGCAGGATTAGAACCATTGGTCATCAGACCCGAGACCAATTTTGTAAACGTGGGGGAAAGAACCAATGTAACCGGTTCTAAAAAATTTGCCCGCCTGATCCGCGAAAATAATTATGAAGAAGCCCTGAGTGTGGCCCGCCAGCAGGTGGAAAGCGGCGCCCAGGTACTGGATGTAAACATGGATGATGCCCTGCTCGACGGGGTGCAGGCTATGACTACTTTTCTGAACCTGCTGCAAAGTGAACCCGATATTGCCCGGATCCCCATCATGATCGACAGCTCCAAGTTTGAGATCATTGAAGCCGGATTGAAATGCGTACAGGGAAAATGTATCGTGAACTCCATTTCCATGAAGGAAGGAGAAGCGAAATTCATTGAACAGGCCATCATCTGTCAAAGCTATGGGGCATCTGTGATCGTGATGGCTTTTGATGAAAAAGGACAAGCCGACAGTAAGGATCGTAAGGTGGAAATCTGTCACCGTGCCTATAAAATTTTAACTGAACAGGTGGGCTTTGATCCGCAGGATATCATTTTTGACCCGAACATATTTGCTGTAGCTACCGGACTGGAAGAACATAATAATTACGGAGTTGATTTTATTGAAGCCACCCGCGAAATCAAGGCCCTGATGCCTTTGACGAAAGTAAGCGGCGGGGTCAGTAATCTTTCTTTCTCTTTCAGGGGCAATGACCATGTACGGGAAGCCATGCATTCTGTTTTTCTTTTCCATGCCATCAAAGCCGGAATGGATATGGGTATTGTGAATGCAGGTCAGCTGGTGGTCTATGATGAAATTGAACCCACCTTGCGCAATCTCTGTGAAGATGTAATCCTGAACCGGAACAATGATAACAATGAAGCCACTGAAAAACTGATTGGTTTTGCAGAGACTGTAAAGGCTAAGGGAAAAGTGGAAGTAAAAGATGAAGCCTGGAGAAATGCCACAGTGGAAGAAAGACTGAAACATGCCCTTGTGAATGGCATCACTGATTATATTGATACGGATACAGAAGAAGCAAGATTGAAATATCCCCGTCCGCTGGATGTGATCGAAGGGCCCCTGATGGCCGGGATGAATGTAGTGGGTGATTTATTTGGGGCCGGAAAAATGTTCCTGCCGCAGGTGGTGAAAAGCGCCAGGGTAATGAAGAAAAGTGTGGCCTGGCTCACGCCATTTATTGAAGAAGAAAAAAGAAATA
>DAORJS010000491.1:0-2164 GCA_035439185.1 Chitinophagaceae bacterium | reverse complement strand
ACCAAACCCACCGGACAGGGTACGGGATTAGGGTTGAGCCTGAGTTATGATATCGTGAAAGCACATGGGGGAGTGTTGAAGGTGGAGACGAAGGAAGGGGAGGGTACCAGTTTTATGATATTGCTTCCGGGTATAAAATAAAGGACATGAAAAAATGGATACTGATTGTTTTACTGTTATGTAGCCGGTTAATCAGCCAGGCACAGGAATCCATAGTCACCCTTACCCCTGATATGTTCAATCCCATCAATGAAATTCTGATTGCGGATATGGATGGCTGGACTTTCAGTCGTGAAGGAGAAAATAAATGGGTCCGTCTTAAACCAACTGAATTGTCCGGGAAACTGGCTGATAATAATGGCCGGGTGGGTGGCTGGTTGAGGTTTCGATTCAGATTGTCTCCAGCCTTTGGTGATACAGCTTTGTATTTCCGGTATTCCGGTTGGGCGGCAGCCATACTTTACCTGGATAGTACTCCGATTCAGACTTTTGGTATTGTGGGTACTGATAAAAGCAGTTTCAAGGAATATAATCCATCCAATAAAATGCCCATGAAAGTGAACATGCAAGCAGGATCGGTGCATGAAATCACCATACGGTTTGCAGATTATATAAATCCTGTTTCAACAAAAGAAATAAAATCTGCTGCCGCCCGGTTGCATCAGTTTATCCGGATTACCGGACCGGCCTATCATGCACGTTTTGCCAAACATATCAGGGAATGGCCCATTTATTCCAGTGTTTGGTTATCTATTTGCATGGTATTGACATTGTTGTTTTGGCTGCTGGCTTTTCTGAATCGGCAGGAAAAAAATCTCAGTCTCTTCGCTATTTGTGCCTCCTTGTTTCTGGTTACATTTTTTTGTAAAGTCCATTCCGAAAACCCGTTTATCAGCTTTAACGGCTTTTTGCTTTCTTTTGGGGCATTTAATTTTTTGAGTTCAGTTTCTAATTGCCTAACGCTGTTTATTGTGGCAAAAGTATTTAAAGGGAAAGTATCAGTTTGGCTGAAAACTGTTATTGCCCTGCTCTTTGTTTTGGGTGTGGTAAATGTTTTTGTCACTCAAGAATCTATGGCGGCATTGTCAACACTCGTTCCTGTTTTTGTGTATTTATGGTATATCTTTTCTTCCCGAAAAACACTTAGAGGGGCACAATGGGCGATCGTATTTGGTTTGCTACTCTTCTCACTACTGGTATTTGCTTATGTTGTAATGTTAACAATATACCAGACAGACTTTGTGCCATATAATATGCTGATTGCCTCAGGGCTTATTTTGGCTTTCCCGCTTTCCCTCCTGGTCTATGTGGCGCTTCGGTTCAAAGAAATTGTTTCGGAAGTCAGGCTACAAGCCGCACAGGTAGTCCGTTTATCGGAAGAGAAAAAAGAACAGGCATTGCAACAGCAAAAATTGCTCGAAGAAGAAGTGGCCCGTCAAACCATTGAGTTACGGACATCACTTGATAATCTGAGAGCTACACAAAAGCAGCTGATCCAATCCGAGAAAATGGCTTCGCTTGGTGAATTGACTGCCGGTATTGCGCATGAAATCCAGAACCCGCTGAACTTTGTTAATAATTTTTCTGAATTAAATACTGAATTAGTCAGTGAACTGCAGGAGGAAGCAGACAAAGGAAATACAGCGGAAGTAAAATCAATTGCAGCGGATATTCGGGAGAATTCGGAAAAGATCAGCCATCATGGTAAACGTGCTGATGCCATCGTGAAAGGGATGCTCCAACATAGCAGCAGTGGCAGTGGTAAAAAGGAGCTCACTGATATCAACACCCTCGCTGATGAATACTTAAGGTTGGCTTATCATGGTTTAAGAGCCAAGGACAAATCCTTTAATGCTACCATGAAAACTGATTTTGATAATAGTATCGACAAAGTGAACATCATTTCTCAGGATATTGGTCGTGTGATCCTGAACCTGATCAATAATGCTTTTTATGCCGTTGCTGAAAGAAAGAAACTGGGAGAGGCTGGTTATGAACCCACCGTTGAACTGAGTACCAAGCACTCCCCTCTCCCCGGGAGAGGGGTCGGGGGTGAGGTCACTATAGTTGTCAAAGACAATGGTTTTGGTATCCCTCCATCAATCCTCGACAAAATCTTCCAACCCTTCTTCACCACCAAACCCACCGGACAGGGTACGGGATT
>DAORJS010000490.1:0-2168 GCA_035439185.1 Chitinophagaceae bacterium | reverse complement strand
TCGGTACCGCATCCATCTGGGACAGGGCTGATGATACCAGGTTTCTTGTGTCCTTCAACTCATCTTCACTATCCGTCCACACTAACACATTGAAATGGGATTTCACAGGCAGTCTTTGCTGGCTGATAGCCTCGTTCAAAAAATCATTAGTGGCGTCCCTGCTGATAGAATTCTCCCTGGAATAGGCGCTCAGGGAATGCAGCCTGAGCCTTTTGCTCTCCAGTTTCTGAATTGTTTTCTGCGGATCTTCTATAAAAATGTACTGGTTATAAATATGATTGCAGGAAAGCAACTGTCCTAACGGTGAGGCAAAGCCTACACTGAATTTTGATTTATCCGTCGAGTATTTATCATAGTTGATCCGGGAACCGCAATAAGAGGGCAGGTCAGCTGCATCCGCCAGTGTAAATAACTGGCAGTGATTCGGACCTACCTTAAGGCCATCCTCAAAGGATATATCATGGAGAATAAAGGATTTTTCGTTAGGCTGCAGGTTCAGGTATCGTTCTACGAGCCCGCAGTATTGTTGTTCGCCGCTCAGTTCTTCATTGGTAAGTCTTTTCAGTTTCAGCAGACTGCTATCTTTAAGGATTCGCTCAAACTGACCCGCATTATCAAGAAAGTCCTGTAGGAGTTGAGGTTTCAGTGTTTGCTCCGGAACAATGGAACGCCTCAATAAATTGGAGAAAAGAGAAGAACCCGCTTTTCTTCCGGCCGGCTTTTTGGTCAGCATGATATAGCACTGGTGATCCAGATAGGGCCGTTCATTAAAAAATCGTTCACTGGCACGGGATAAAAAACTCACACCGATGGCGCTGAAATCAGCCGCATGTTTGGATTGTGTAAACCAGTCCTGTTTGTGAAAAACGGTTCCTGCAGGGAGTACCTTGATGGCCCGGATCAGTGACTGGTGAAGTACCTCATACTCCTGGTCTGATAAAGTGAAAAGTTCGGGCAATTCCACTTCATAAGCGATGGTAACATCTCCTTGCTTGGATAAGATGCAATCATGCTCTACTCCAAAAAGGGGCAATATGTCTTTTATTTGTTTTTCCACAGTTCAGTAAATACTTTTCTTGAATATATTTTTATTACGGATGGTATAGACCTTTTGGCAAGGGTCTTCATCATTCCATGCTCTCCATATTGACGGCTTAGTTTATAAACATGCATGAATAAACCTGTTCCGGCAAGGAGTATGATCAGCAAACAAACAAATGTGTTCACCCCGCAGATATACAGGATGGCAAAAAGGATCAACAGTGCCAATAAGCCGCCACCCAGGTACCAGATATATTGTGCCTTTAGTCCCTTGAATTCTATCGGGCGGTTGATCCCCTTATTGATGGAATAGATACTAGTTGACATAGACAATTCGTTGAGTGAATTTTTTGTCGGAGCTGCGCAGCAAAACCTGGTAGATTCCGGACGGCATGACTGACATATCAATTTGCCTTACCAGGTCACCGGAGTTATGCTGGATCATCTTTTGCCGGACTGGATTTCCTTCCGAATTAATAACAGAACAGATATACCTGCCAGCGGGAGCATTTGCCAACCGGATAGTAAACTCCCCTGCGGTGACAGGATTAGGATAAGTACTGAAAGATTGATCCGACAGTACTACCGGAATAGTTCTCCTTACAACTAGTATAGTAGAGTACAATACATTACCTGTAATTTCAGTTGCCTTTATCCGGTAGTAACCTGTTGCTGCTGTCTGGCTAGTGGAATAGGTATAGTCGGCCCTTTCGCCATTATTACCGGTTGGCAATACAGTTCCGGTTGGTTGAAATAAAACACCGTCAACAGAACTTTCAACAGTATAGTTTTGAATTTCTGATTCAGTCATATTGGACCAGGAGATGGTTACCCGATCTTCAGCACTAATCTCAGCCCGGACGTTAGCAAAACGAACGGGTAGTACCACGCCGCCAGATGTATCATACGATAGCAACCCTCTTCGTACTAATTGCAGCGGTCCGCCACAATGAAAATTGTACAGGTTATAAGGAGGGCCTGGGAATACTGTCTCAGGACTAAAGTTGACATTACCGGGTAAAAAATAATAGGGATGAGAAAAATCATACCATGGAAGACAGATATTGGGTGCCGGGAAAGCTTCAAAAGGCACCCCTGTACCACCATCGACATCCCAATAGGAGACC
>DAORJS010000489.1:0-2169 GCA_035439185.1 Chitinophagaceae bacterium | reverse complement strand
CTGAAAAATGAGCAGGAAAAGGCAGAGCGGTATGACTTTCAAGCAGATTAAACTAAGTTTATATGACATTCTTACATTCCCGGTACGCATAGGCTTCAATTGAATGATTTTTGATGGTATTGGATGGATCAAAACGGCAAAGGTTCAAAACCGGATGCCGTTGAACACAAAATTATTTAATACCCAAACTCTCAATATGAATTTAGGAAACTTCACCATAAAAGCCGCAGAAGCCTTTCAACAGGCTCAGCAGATCGCATTCAATGCCAAAAGTCCGAATATTGAAACTGAACACCTGTTAAAAGCCCTGCTGGAACAGGAGGATTCCCCCGTGGATTACCTCCTCAAAAAGAATAATGTCACCCTGAACCTGCTGGAAAGCCGCTTAACGGAACTGATCAATAAACTCCCGACCACCAGCAGCGATCCTGCCCAGCAAATCAGCCGGGAAGCCAATAATGTGGTATTGCGCAGCGGGGCCGTGTTAAAACAGTTCAATGATGAATTTGTAACCCCCGAACATATCCTGCTCGCCCTGGTACAGGGTAATGATGCCGTGGGTAAATTGCTCAAAGATGCAGGGCTGACTGAAAAAGGACTGATCACTGCCATCCGCGAACTCCGGAAAGGAGAGACCGTGACCTCACAAACACAATCCCAGGAATTCAATGCCCTGAATAAATATGCCAAGAACCTGAATGAACTGGCCCGTCAGGGTAAACTGGATCCCGTGATCGGAAGGGATGAAGAAATCAGAAGAACACTCCATATACTTTCCCGTCGTACCAAGAACAATCCCATCCTCGTGGGTGAACCCGGTGTGGGTAAGACCGCCATCGCCGAAGGCATTGCGCACCGGATTGTGAATGGGGATGTACCCGAGAACCTCAAAAGCAAGATCATCTATGCCCTCGATATGGGTTTGCTGATTGCAGGAGCCAAGTACAAAGGTGAGTTTGAAGAAAGATTGAAAGCCGTGGTGAAAGAAGTCAGCAGCAGCGATGGCGAAATCATTTTATTTATTGATGAAATCCATACCCTCGTTGGTGCCGGTGGGGGAGAAGGAGCGATGGATGCTGCGAATATTTTAAAACCAGCTCTTGCCAAGGGTGATCTGCGGGCCGTGGGTGCGACTACTTTGAATGAATACCAGAAATTTTTTGAAAAAGATAAAGCCCTGGAAAGAAGATTCCAGAAAGTAATGATCAATGAACCCAGTGTGGAAGATGCGATTTCCATCCTGCGGGGATTGAAAGAGCGATATGAAACCCACCACCATGTGCGGATCAAAGACGAAGCCATTATTGCTTCAGTGGAACTGAGTAACCGCTATATCACCGATCGTTTCCTCCCCGATAAAGCCATTGACCTGATTGACGAGAGTGCGGCCAAACTCAGACTGGAAATGAATTCCATGCCCGAAGAACTGGATACACTGGAAAGACAGATCCGTCAGCTGGAAATTGAAAGAGAAGCCATCAAAAGAGAAAATGATGAAGTAAAACTCAAAGACCTCAATACCGAGATTGCTAATCTTAGTGTTGATCGCGATACCCTCAAAGCCAAATGGAAGGAAGAAAAAGAATTAGTGGAAAAAGTGCAGAATGCAAAAGCGGAAATCGATAACCTCAAGCAACTGGCCGAGCGGGCCGAAAGGGAAGGAGACTATGGAAAAGTAGCGGAGATCAGGTATGGTAAAATTAAGGAACAGGAAACCCTGATCAGTACCCTCACGAATCAGTTACTGAACTCAACCGAAAAGCGTTTGCTCAAGGAAGAAGTGGATGCAGAAGATATTGCAGAAAGTGTGGCCAAGGCTACAGGAATACCAGTCACCAAAATGCTGCAGAGTGAAAGAGAAAAATTATTGCACCTGGAAGAGCACCTGCATGAAAGAGTGGTAGGACAGGAAGAAGCCATCACTGCAGTTGCCGATGCGATCCGCAGAAGCCGGGCCGGTTTACAGGATCCGAAAAAGCCGATTGGTTCTTTCATCTTCCTCGGAACAACCGGAGTAGGCAAGACCGAACTGGCCAAGGCCCTCGCCGCTTATTTATTCGATGATGAGGGTATGATGACGCGGATTGACATGAGTGAATACCAGGAAAAACATACGGTCTCCCGTCTGGTGGGTGCCCCTCCCGGTTATGTGGGATATGATGAGGGTGG
>DAORJS010000488.1:0-2171 GCA_035439185.1 Chitinophagaceae bacterium | reverse complement strand
TTAGGATACATGTTTATATTTAATGAGGGCGAATATACGGAAGAAACCCGCTGTTATGCGGAAGCTTACTCAGGTGGTAATAAAAAACCGGGTATAGCACCCGGTTTACCGATATTTTAAAAAGGAAACTGGTTTCAGTTACAATACTGATCAAAAGCCCCGATCAGGTTCTGGGCAATCATCTGGGCAGGTCTTCCCTCAATCTGGTGTCTTTCTATAAAATGAACCAACTGTCCGTTTTTGAACAGGGCAATGGCCGGTGATGAAGGTGGATAAGGAAGCAGGTGCTGGCGCAGGGTTTTGATGGCGTCGATATCAAAACCGGCAAAACTGGTAGTCAGGAAATCGGGTTTTTTACCGGCATTGGCAACAGCCATCAGTACTCCGGGACGGGCAGTACCGGCAGAACAGCCGCAAACTGAATTGATCATCACCAATGTAGTGCCTTCTTTAGACAGCTGTGATTCCACTTCATCGGAGCTGAGGAGTTCGGTAAAACCATTATCCGTCAGTTCTTCCTTCATGGGTATTACTATTTCTTCAGGATACATAATTGAGTTTTTTTTATGAATTGCAAAGCTACAGGTTTTGTACGCATGGAGTATAGAAAGAAGGCCTGGCTTGAAATTATGTCAGCAAATTTTTCCTTTTTCGGAAATTCTGTCCGGACAAACATGGGCGTTCCGTCAAAATGCTAGCTAAAAAGCAGGTGGAACAGGGTTTGTGAGATGATAAGGAAATCAAAAAATTACAAACAACAAAAACTAAATAACCATGACAAACGTAAAATTTAACAGCAGACCTTTTGAAGGAACATTCAACAGTCTTGTAGATAACCTGTTCACAGAACTGCCTGTGCTGTTGAAGAAAAATTTTGACGAAACCATGACGAAGGGATCGGTACCAGTCAACGTCAAAGAAACAGCAAACGGTTATGAAATGGAATTTGTGGCACCGGGTTTTGCAAAAGAAGATTTCAAAGTGAGTGTGGAAAGCAATCTGCTGACTGTTAGCGGAGAACGGAAAGAAGAGCATACAGAGGAAAATAAAAAGCAGTTGCGCAGGGAATACAGCTATCGTTCTTTTAAGAGAACTTTCACACTGGATGAAAAAATTGATGCAACGAATATCAGTGCCAGCCACATCAATGGAGTACTGATATTAAACCTTCCCAGGAAAGCGGAAGTCAAAGCATCAGCTACTGAAATAAAGATCAATTAAATTCTATAATAAAAATTTTCTCATAAGCAGTTGGTTTTGGTTTAAACCCTCCGTTTCCACGGGGGGTTTTTCATTTGACCCCCCAATCCCCTGAAGGGGGCTTTAGCGTCCTATTGGGAAATAGATATTGGGATATTGAGATATTGAGAAATTAGGATATTGTTTAGCCGCCATAGCCATAACAAAGACGGGAGATATTAGGTACTTATAAAAGGACTCCTGACTGCCGACTGACGACTATTGACTACTGACTGCCGACTGCTGACTCTCGACTGCCTACTGCTACAAACACCCCTGCTTCCTCCTCGTATCAATGATATACTGGATTTTCCATATACCGTTAAACCGAACGAGCTGGAAGGAATTTACCCCGCAATGACTGAATTGACCGTTATAATAAAAGCTGTAGGGGGTCCAGGCAATGGCCAGGGGGCCATCTACTTTTACCGTTTCAAAACTGATTCTTTCATCCAATGAACCCGGTGTTGCCTTGCTGATCTGATCGATAAACCCGGCCGGGCTTTCTGTTCTGACCACCATCGCACCTTCTTTGTTACGGGCAATAGTCTGGAACAGGATACTGTCGGAAAAACAATTTTTCAAACCGGTCCCATCCGCATTCTTCATAGCGGCAAACATATTATTGATAACCGTCTTTACGGAGTCTTCAGCTGACTGTGCTGCAGCGGTCATTCCATATCCCCATACTGTTAATACTATGAAAAAGTATCTCATAAAAAAGCATTTTAAGAGTTTGTGGCAAATGAATTGAATCAATCCTTCGTTGAATCAGTAACTAAAATAAATCCTTCAGCCATGCAAACAATAAGATTATTACAAGCGGCAGTTCTGATGCTGTTGGTGGCCGTGGCGGCCAGTTGTGCTTCTTCGAAAGCATATACTTCAAAAATATTTGCGCCGAGGGTTCCGGTGTCTGCCGACAGTTCTGC
>DAORJS010000487.1:0-2180 GCA_035439185.1 Chitinophagaceae bacterium | reverse complement strand
CATGGCTGCAGGATCTATACAGCCCTCTTCCCTTGTAATGAATGCGCCAAAGCAATTATACAGGCCGGGATTTCAGAAGTGATTTATCTTTCTGATAAATATGCCGGTAATGAAATATTTATTGCTTCCAGGAATATGCTGGACAAGGCCGGCGTTCATTGCCGGAAAGTAAAATCCGGTATCAGCCGGATCGAGTTATCCTTCAATGAGCAGGATGTTTAACGGGAACTAATACCAGTTTTTCCCTTCCAGCAGGCTTTCCAGGAAACTCACGGCTTCATTTCCCATGGAACTGCTCACGGTTTTATTATCCAGGTCATAGACAAAGGTCTGGCAACCCTCATCCCGGAATTTGAATACAACGGGCATCACCTGTCTGCCTCCCTTGAAAAAAAGCATATTTCCATCATATCCGCATTTGTAGAATTCGGTTTCTTTCCCCTTCAGGAATCCGGCCATTTTTTGAATGGCTTTTGTTTCAGTTGTACTGATCTGATGGATAATGGAATCCTTATTGGGTGCATTGAAAGTGATCACCAGACTGTCGCAACCCGCCAGTTTTTTACTGATGCCGGAACGGCTGCAGGAAGCAAGAACCAGTAACAGGAAGAAGAGAATCGTTCGCAAGGATTTGATTTTAAGCACTAAGATATAAAATCTGTTGTCCGGTCCGATATAAGACATTTCGCAAGCCGCCAAAAACTTAATATTACTTTATTGTTACCATTTTGTAACTTTCCTGTTAAGGATCGGCCTTTGAAAACCCAAAATATCATATTACCCCTCCTTGCCTTGCTGTTTATACAGGCTCCCCGTGCCCAACAGTCACAGCTGGATTTTGACTTCTTTGGAGAAAAGATACAGTTATCAGCCGTGCCGGCAGTAATGACTGCAGAAAACAACCTGATTTCACCCGGGACCATCACTGAGTTTATCAATCATCTCAATAGTCAGGACCTCAACCCCCTGATCAGCAGCCTGCTTGAGCTAAAGGAAAAGTATCAGCTGGATAACTGGCTTTATTATCAGCTGATCCGGAAAACGGCTGGCACGATCAGCCCAAAACAGGATAATTACCCTCGTTATACCCTTTATAAATGGTATTTATTAACCCGTTCGGGATTTGATGCCTCTATTAAAATTTCAGCTGAAAAAATTCTGTTTTATGTAAGAACTGATGACCAGGTGTACAATATTCCTGCCTATTACAAAGATGGCCATCAGTATGTGTGCCTGAATTATCATGACTATGGCAATCAAATTGATTTTAACACGGAGTCATTCAGAGAACTGAACCTTCCGGTTCCGGAAAACGGGCAACCCTTTTCCTATAAAGTGACCAAATTGCCTGCGTTTAAAACGGCAGTATATGAAGAAAAAGATATCCAGTTCAACTATTACCAGAATGATTATCATTTTACCATTAAACTCAATCCGGCAGTAAAAACCATCTTTGCCAATTATCCGGTACTTGATTATGCATCTTATTTTAATATTCCAATCAGCCAGGAAACTTACCGTTCGCTGATACCATTACTCAGAAAAAATACCAGTAGCATGTCGGTGAAAGGAGGCGTGGATTATTTGATGCGTTTTACCCGATATGCCTTTATGTTCAAACCGGATGCTGAAAACTTTGGTGCAGAAAAGCGATTAAGCCCTGAACAAACCTTACTGTATGGAGAAAGCGATTGTGAAGACAGGGCTGCTTTGTTTTTTTTCCTGGTCAGGGAAATTTATAACCTGCCCATGATTGTACTGGCCTATCCACAGCATGTGACTATAGCCATCAAATTTGATAAGCCCATCGGAAAATCCATTTTATACAACGGGGAAAAATATTCAGTATGTGACCCCACCCCTCAAAAAGAAGATCTTGCCATAGGACAGTTGTTGCCTTCCCTTGCCAAAACGGGTTTTGAAGTGGTATACGCTTATCAGCCTAAGCGGTAATTGCATTAAATACTCCGGACTGTTTATTCAGCATTTTCAATGAATACAAGTGCAGCATGCTGTTGCAGCTAAAAAAAAACGTCCCGGTAAAACCGGAACGTTGCCGAAAGTAATATTTGCCCGTTTTAATAAACTGTATTCTGCGGATCCCAGTTACACCAGCCGCTGGTCCAGTTGCTGGTACCAAAAGCTCCGCGGTAAGTGGTAGTACTGAAGAAAGCATTCAT
>DAORJS010000486.1:0-2184 GCA_035439185.1 Chitinophagaceae bacterium | reverse complement strand
AAAGCAGGTGCTGGTTTCTTTCACCGGCTCCGCCCAGGATGGCTCCGGTTTGCAGACTGGCTGCCAGGGCCACCGAAGTTTTTAATTCGATCATCCGGATATAGGCATCGAGGCTCACGGTCTGCATCTTTTCAAAATCCATATCCATTTGCTGGCCTTCACAAACTTCTTTTGCAGTTTTATTGAACAGGGTAAGTATCGGGCGTAGAAATGGAATGGCAATTTTATTGAGTTCTTCATAAGCTGTGACCAGCATCACATCACCGGCCAGTATCGCCGTATTCTCCCCATACTTATGATGTACGGTTTCCTTGCCCCGGCGCAGCGGCGCTTTGTCCATGATATCATCATGAATCAGGGTGAAATTGTGAAAAAGTTCGATGGCCGTACCCACATGCCAGGCATCTTCACTGATTTCTTCAAATAATTCATTTCCCATCAGACAAAGTACCGGACGGATCCTTTTTCCACCTATTGTCAGGAAATATTCATTCGGCTCATATAATGTCGCCGGTTCTTCGGGGAAATGTCGAATATTGAAATACCGGGAAAATTGCTCCAGAAGTTGTTCGAATGATTGCATATTAATGATTGAAGCTGACCTAAAAGATTGGCAGCTTTTGCGGGTAAATATACTTCACCCGCTGAATATGCAGGAAATTTATACCCCTTCTCTACCAGGTTACCGGTTAACCGGAAACGGACCGGCAAAATGAATGCAGACCTTGATTATTTCTTTTTCTTTCCCTTCCCAGTTGTTATTTTTTCAGTGGCGAATTCACCAGCCACCACCCATTCATAATCCAGCTGGCGTTTGGTCAGGTTGGCAGCCACCACTTTTATCCAGACCTTATCTCCCATCCTGAATTTTTTGCCGCTTCTTCTTCCGATCAGGCAATAATCAGCTTCATCATGTCTGAATTCATCATATTCCAGCAGGCTGTTCAAACTCACCAGTCCTTCACATTTATGTTCTACTGTTTCCACCCAAAAGCCAAAAGATGCTACCCCACTGATCACTCCTTCAAACTCTTCACCGAGATAATTACGCATGTAGAGTACCTGCATGTATTTATTACCGGATCTTTCGGCATTCATGGCTGCGCGTTCTCTTTCACTGCAGTGCTTGCATTTTTCCTCCAGTTTTTTATCCGGCCTGATGTTATCATTCAATACATCAAATAAAATCCGGTGTACCTGTACGTCGGGATAACGACGGATGGGAGAAGTAAAATGGCAATAATGTTCAAATCCCAAGCCATAGTGTCCGATATTTTCGGCCGTATATTTGGCCTTGGCCATGGTGCGGATACCCAGTTGTTCCAGCACATGCTGTTCAGGACGGCCATGTACATCTTTCAATAACTGGTTAAAGGATTTCGCAATATTTTCCGGAGAACTGGTATCGAAAGTATGTCCGAATTTCCTGGCAAAAGCTACAAAAGGAAGGAGTTTCTCTTCATCGGGATTATCATGTATCCGGTAAGGGAATGGCAGGGGCTTATGATTGATCTTCAGTTTAGCCACATGTTCCGCCACGGTACGGTTCGCCAGCAGCATCAGTTCTTCGATCAGCTGATGGGCTTCTTTACTTTCTTTGATCATGATCCCTACCGGGTCACCTTTTTCGTTCAGTTTGAATCTTACTTCCTGTGAAGAGAAATTAATGGCGCCGTGATTGAATCTTTTTTTGCGCAGCTTTTGTGAAATATCATTCAGTATCAGGATTTCTTCCCCATATAAACCGTCTTTTTCTTCGATAATGGCCTGTACTTCTTCATAAGTAAACCGATGGTCGGAATGAATCACTGTTTTTCCCAGCCAATAGTCTTTGATCTCAGCTTTTGCATTGATATGAAAAATGGCAGAGAAAGTAAGCTTATCTTCTTTGGGCCGGAGGGAGCAAAGAAAATTGGAAATATGTTCTGGCAGCATTGGATTCACCCTGTCTGGCAGGTACACAGAAGTAGCCCGTTGATAGGCTTCCTTATCCAGATCCGTATCTGGTTCCAGGTAATGGCTTACATCAGCAATATGTACCCCGATTTCAAATAATCCGTTTTTAATTTTACGGATGGAAATTGCGTCATCAAAATCCTTTGCATCCACCGGATCAATGGTGATCGTAAGTATATTACGGATATCTTTTCTTTTTTTGATCTCATCGGCCGGAATAATATCCGG
>DAORJS010000485.1:0-2204 GCA_035439185.1 Chitinophagaceae bacterium | reverse complement strand
CCAAATTGTACAATGTGGAAGGTATTCCATTGAACCTGCTGATTGATCCCAATGGTAAAATTGTGGCCCGCAACCTGCGGGGACCAGAATTGAGATCCAAGCTTTGTGAAATACTTGGATGCGATAATAAAACCAATTAGTTTTTTCCTGACTTTGAAATATTGATACAATTAAAGAAACAAGGGATAATGGCTTGAAGTAAAATTCTAAATTGTTTTTACCTGAACTTCTGGTTTCTTCATCTTCCGTAAAAACGGGTATCCGGTGCTACTGCCTGACCGCTGTCCATTTATCTGAACTGCCTTTATTGGAAATACACTCTCCTTCCATTTTTTTACCTGTGGCATCCAGTATACCATTATAGTACCCGCGAAGCTCGCTGTCATAGGCTAATGTAAACAACAGCTTACCGGAAAACAGGTTCCCGCCTTCGATAGTCGCTTTCTGGTGATTATTCCAGTTCATTTCGCCACTCAGAACATTTCCTGACTGCCGGATCTTCAATGTGCCGGTATAGCTGCCCTGTGTAAGCAGCCAGGTTCCCGTAAGATCATTTACCGGATCGCTGACCACTGGCAATTTTTCGGAATTAACCGTTTTAGGGTTATTGCCCGGATTGCCGGATAATTTGAAATCAATTTTTTCTGTAAATGATATTATGGGTCCAATAAGATCTTTTTCAATTTTTACCTGTTGCCCTGTTTTGAGGGTAATTTTTGAAGATGGCGTTTTTTCGGGGGTATAATCCACAATTCCTTCTTCTACTTTGATAAGAGTGGTTTGTGAGGAAGGGACATATTTCATCGAATAGGTAGTTCCCCGGACACTCCCAGGTCCGCCTGGCGGCTTGATACGAAAATCCGATTTTGTGGCTTCCGATTTATGCACTTTGGCTGCCACTTCTCCCATCCTCAAAAGAATCTCTGTTTTTACCACGCCTCCTTCCGTAAAGAATGATGCTATTTTTAACTGCGTGGTATGGCGTACTATCACCGTTGAATTGTCCGCAAATTGCAGCAGGATCCCCCCATCGGCGTCACAACTGATTTCGTCCCCCTGTTGCAACACCATATCAGTTTGCGCAGGTGTCCAGGCATTTTCGGGGGTACCGGCTTTGTGAACATTCACACCCGGGATCAGCCCCAGCACTTTTACTTCATTGACCGCACCGGGTGGTGCATAGATCATATTGACCCGGATTTCGTAATCATATAAATTTCCGGTGCCGGCATAAGGGGAAAGATCAACCATATACTCATGGATATAATCGATTTTATTT
The DNA here is from genome assembly GCA_035439185.1 of Chitinophagaceae bacterium. GTDB lineage: Bacteria > Bacteroidota > Bacteroidia > Chitinophagales > Chitinophagaceae > JJ008. Next base: position 925 of record DAORJS010000485.1, on the reverse strand, counting down.
GGTAAACGTGGGATAACCGAATTGCTGTTGGTTTTGGTATTCCGGATGGTAACCTGGCCGGGTTCGCTTATGCCTTTCCCTTCCCAATTTACCCTGAATGTTATTTTCTTATTGGGTATTTTCTTAAAACCGGTACCATCCGGTCCCACCTGGATTTTTTCATTGCCTGCCAGTATACTGATTTGGTCTGTGGGTTTCTCCTCCTTAAAAGTTTTATGGGTTGCGGTAGTGATGAATTTTACTGCCGCCTCCTTCACTTTTTTAATGCCATCACAGTTTTCCACATAGATCATGGCTTTGTAACAGGTTTTGGCTTCCCCGGATTGATCTATGAATACCGACATGGCAGCCTCCGGTGTGTTGAATTCCATGCTTTCGGCTTTTGCGGGGACGCCATTTACACCGGCTGCACATTTCATCCATTCTATCTTTTTGATAAAAAAATTTCCCGGGGCAGATTCATTTCCTTTGTCATGCTCGGCCACTACCCATAAATAATGCAGCAATCCTGTTTCGGCAAATCCCCCGGTAGGTCGCAGCAGTTTTCTGTCCAGGTAGACTGAAATACGAATATCCTCCAATTTGTTGCGCGGATCAATGCTGTTGGCACAAGTGGGAACTACCTGATATACTACATCCGCCATCACCTGCGCACGCAGTTGGGAAGGCATAAAAAAAATGGCAGGTAACAGCCATGAAAAAGTCTGTTGGAGTAATTTTTTCATGAAAGTAGTTTTAGATGATGAAAAATCATCTGAAGTAATACAATTTACAAAAATTTATATGGAAAGGGATTAACCGGTGATGGACTGGCGATCACCGTGGTAGCCTGCAGAACCGGATCGATGGAATCCGGAAAGATAACCTGAACTGGACACATGTAAGCGACCTGCAATGGTGGAATAATGCAGCCGCCAAATTGTAC
>DAORJS010000484.1:0-2204 GCA_035439185.1 Chitinophagaceae bacterium | reverse complement strand
ACTTCCACTTACTGGCGTTTTGAAATGATCAGCGGCGTTGTGCTATTACTGGTGATGCTTCCTCTCAGTTACTGGCTGACGATTGAAATGGGAATCCGGGGGACCGCATTGGCTCAATTAATATCTATCAGTATCTATAACATGATCCGCATCCTGTTCCTCTGGAAAAAATTCAGACTCTTTCCCTTCAACAGACATACCCTTTCTGTACTGGGATTAGCCGGAGGATGTTTTGCCATCTGTTTCTTTGGTTTTCAGCAACTGCACGGCTGGACCGGAATCATTGTACGTTCCATTGTATTTATGGCCATCTATGCCACAGCCGTTATCCTCTTCCGTTTTTCTCCGGATGTGGATGCGGTCATCAAGGCCATCAAAGGCCGGTTGGGTTTTGGGAAATCCTGATGAGGTTTTATTCTGTAACTGCAACCGGCTGCTTATCATCAATCCGGCCGGCGCCTACATATCTTTTGATGTAATAACTTTCAAAAAGATCACTTACCATCACTCCTCTTGAAACAGAAGCATGTATGAATTTATTATTACCCAGGTAAACCCCAACATGGGAAACGCCCCTGCCGGTGGTATTAAAAAACACCAGATCACCTTCCTGTAATTCTGTTGTTGAAATTTTCCGGCTGGTACGGTATTGTTCTCTGGAAACCCGGGGAATTGCCATTCCATACATAGCCGTATAAACTGCCAGTGTAAATCCGGAGCAATCAACACCCGATTTGGTATTACCACCACTACGGTAGCGTACACCATACCATTCGTCAACCACTTCTAACAATTGCTTGCTGGGCAGTGATTCCACTTCGGTATTTAATAAAACAGCATATTTAAGTTGGGTAGGACTGGCCATTTCCACTTCAGCCGTACGGGCAGCCAGTAACTCTGACATGGCTGAAACTTCTTCTGTAGCAACGGGCATTCCGGCAATATTGGAGCCACCTGTGCTGCTGATACTGATAACAGGCTCGGGTTTAACATCCGTCTTGTCCATGCTCAGCGCCGGGGTAACATTAATATTTTCGATAAACCGTGTACGTGCAACAGGGTCCGAAACCGGAGCTATCACCTGCTTATTGCTGGTAAAGCCCAGGGGCCTGAAACTTGAACAACTGCTCAATGCTATAACAAAACCTATAGCTGGTATTAATTGCTTAACCATTACATCTTTCTTTTAGGATGATTTCATGGGGCCTTAGTTCCTGAAGATCACTGGGATTGAACCCAACTACCGGCAGCAGTTAAACCGGTATGATCATCAGCCCCACCCGAAGGCAGGCGTGCAAAAATAAGGGCAGCCGGCTAAAAAATGCCCGTTTTCTGTCTCGAAATTCACGTAGTATAACCTCCACATTTTTAACTTGTTGCAAATAAGGCGTTTAGGCCAGTCTGGCATGTTAATATTGATCCGGGTCAGTTAATTGACAACTGCAATTATTTGATTATTATTGACCAATGTTACTACTTATGCAAGCCTTCCTCAAATACACCGCCATCCTGACCATTGCCGTTTCCTGCCAAAATTCAGGCAGTACTGAACCGGCTGAAACTGATACACTTAAATCAATAACTGTAAAAGACACAGTTCCTCCTGTCCCGGTTTTAAAACCTTATTCAGGTCTCGAATACCAGAAAAAGGAAGTAGTGGCTGCGGCCCCCGGAACCAAGTCGGTTATTTTTAATGCAGCCGGAAACAAGCTTTATGCGATGAATCTGGAAGGCATGAGCGTATATGAATTCGACCAGTCCAGCCGGAAAGTGGTCCGTGAATTCAAATTCACCCCCACCCGCGGGATGGGTTGGGATTATAATAAAAGCCGGCCCATTGCATCTTTTCAGGAGAAACCGGTGGAAGCCTGTTTAAGTCATGATGACCAGATCCTCTGGGTTTCCCTGCATAATGCAGAAGGGATCGTGCCCATCTGGCTCAACGATTTTTCAAAAAATAAAACCCCTGTAGGAACCCCTCCCGAACAAAAAACAAAACCGGTAACAGTAATATATCCTGGTACAGCAAAGAAAGATTCTTTCAGGGTGCCCCTGATTGAAACCGGTAAAACACCCAAAGTGATCTCCAGAACAGCAGATAGTAAATTCCTGCTGGTAAGTAACTGGCATAGCCGCAATAACAGTGTACTGGAGATGAATAAAGAGCTATATCCTTATGGAAAAGTCATCAGCACCATTCCGGT
>DAORJS010000483.1:0-2206 GCA_035439185.1 Chitinophagaceae bacterium | reverse complement strand
TATTTCAGTTTCGAAAGAAATTTCTCCTTTATTGAAGAAAGAAGCCTGCTTTTTGAAAGCAGTATGTATAATCTCTGTTTCTATATCCATATTGCCGCTGGGGCACTTTGCATCGGAACGGCCCTGATCCAGTTCTCCCGTTACCTGCTGAAAAAATCAACAGCCCTCCACCGTATTTCCGGAAAGATCTATGTATTTGTGGTACTCTTTCTGGGGGCCCCAACCGGACTCTATATGTCTTTTTTTGCCAAGGGCAGTTTCCTGGAAAGGGCCCTGTTTATGTTTATGGCAGGATGGTGGTTTATAACCACCCTCTATGGACTGAGTACTATTCATAAAAGAAATATTGTAGCCCATAAGGTCTGGATGATGCGGAGCTATGCGATGGCCATGACCGCCGTGACTTTCAGGGTTTACCATATCATTTTTTACCTGCTCGACTGGGGACATCTTGAAAACTATGAGCTCTCTCTCTGGATCAGTGTGGTGGGGAATATGCTTTTTGCGGAATGGATCATCTGGAAACAGAGCCGGAATTATTTAAAATCATTTTCTATATAGATACCGGGTCAGGCTTGCCCCGGACCCGATCCGGGGCCCGGCATGACAAACCCTAATATTGATCGTTCACCTTTTTTTTAAACGTTTAAAATCATCGCCATGAAATCAATGTTGTATGTCGGTGCCACTTTAATGATCGGCGCCAGTATTTACGGGTTTGTAGATTATAAACAAACCCATCAGAAAAAAGCTTTCCAGGACATGTACAAAGAACAAAAGAAAGCTGTTGTCGTTCCTCCTGCTGAAGAAAAACCGGTTATTGCAGAAGAAAAAACCAGTACCCCGGTGGTAAAGGAGAAGAAAGTCATCAGCAAAAAGGTAAAGTCTGAGTCCACAGAAAAACTTATCCCTGTAATTGAACCGGTGAGTGAAGAAGAGAAGACAGCTTCTACGGTTAAAGCCATTGAAAATAATACAGACCGTCCGGAGCCGGCCAGTGAAAATAAAGTGGTGAAGAAGAAAAAAATCAGAAAGGAATTTTTCAGCCGAGGCCGTATGCCTGAAGAGGAAGTGCTGATTGAACAGGTAAAGAAGGAGCCAAAGAAAGCCGCATCCAAAGAATAAGTTTCAGACAGCCTTATCCAATCCATACCCACCCTGGCAGCATTGCCAGGGTTTTTTATTGTGGTGTCGCCTCTTTCCAGCGAAGCGTATTGATCAGGTGCAGGAGATCTTTCTTCAGAAAATCATTGACAATTCCTAATGAATCCGCATTGGGAGCCGCATCAAAATAAAGGGCTCCTCTTAAAAAATGACGGGTGGAATCCGTAAGAAAAAACTGATTGGCTGTGGCAGTGTTTCCTCCGAGAGAAAAATAAATCCCTTCCACACCGTTGGGAGTACGCATCAGACTGTCATTGATACCTGTGGCCATACTCACATGTTGCTTATAGGCCAGTTTAAAACCATCCCTAACCAATGAATCAAAATTGTTTTGTGCATTCACCGGTTTATAACTCACATGGATCCTGCCTGCAAAACGGGGAATATCAATATTCACCCACCAGTCACCGGCCTTGTCATCAAAGAATGTCGAGTCTTTTACCACATTCGCATAAACCGGGTATTCAAAAGTATAGGGATAACCCGGCCGGTCGAATAACTGGTATTTTTTCTCCGGAAAATCAATTTTAAAATAACCCTTCTTTTTTCCGGTTGAATAATCACTGTTACAGGCTGCGAGGAGGGCTGTCACTAAGAAAATAACTATGGAATACCGGTATGCTGCTTTCATGCTGTAAGATTCGGTTTAATGGTCACTTTTACCAGGTGGATACGGTTATTATCTGCCTGGGTGACGGTAAAATCAAAATCACCCGCACTTAAAACTGAATTCACAGTAGGGAATTCTCCTGCAAGTTCCAGTACCAGTCCGGCCAGTGATTCACTTTCTCCCCTCACCCCGTCAAATGTATCCATCGGCAGTTTCATTTGCTTGCACATGTCATGGATCATAGTCTTGCCTTCAAATAAATAATTCAGGTCATCCAGTTTTTTATTCCCGCTTTCTTCCTCATCAAATTCATCCCGGATATCCCCGATCACTTCTTCCAGTATATCTTCCATGGTTACAATTCCGCTGGTACCCCCAAACTCATCTACCACCACGGCAAAATGAATTCTTTTTTGCTGGAACTTGCAGGAG
>DAORJS010000482.1:0-2209 GCA_035439185.1 Chitinophagaceae bacterium | reverse complement strand
GCAAAACTGGACATCACACCGGTGAAAGAAGATTCACTGATGAGTGTGCAGGTAAGACTGGTTGACGGGGCCGGGAATCCGGTAAAAGATGCTACCGTAGGCATTTTTGTGAAAAGACTGATTCAGCCTCAAAAACTGGGAGAAGGCACCACTGATGAAAACGGAGAGGCTGTTGTGGAATTTCCAAATGGAATACCTGGCGACGAAAAAGGAAACCTGACCATTATCGGCCGGGTGGACGAAAACGAAACATATGGAAATCTGGAAGCTTCATCCGTACAGCCCTGGGGTGTAGCGGTATCCAATAAATCTGTTGAACAACCACGTGCTTTATGGAGCAGTCACCCGCCGCTTTGGATGCTGATTACTTTTATTGTACTGATGGCAGCGGTTTGGGGGCATTACATCGTCATAGTATATGAACTGTTTCGCCTGCGAAAAGAAGAACCCCATTCCGAAACACAAAAAAACTAACCATTTCAACACATAATCAACTATTTAAACTGTAAAAAACAAAAATCATGAAGACTACACTTTCAACATTTGCACTCGGTCTGACTGCCATGGCTTTTATGGCCTTTGGTACTAAATCCTTCTTTCAGCAAAAACCCTGGCCCGTACCCGATGCACAGAAGAATAAAGTAAATCCGCTGAAAGGTGATGCTGCTTCTATTGAAAAAGGGAAAGCCTTATGGAGTCAGCATTGTAAATCCTGTCATGGCACAAAAGGAAAAGGTGACGGACCAAAAGCATCTCAACTGGATACTGATTGTGGTGATTTCACCAAACCGGCTGTTCAGGGCCAAACAGACGGAGCCCTGTTTTATAAAACATCAGAAGGAAGGGATGATATGCCTTCTTACAAAAAGAAAATTCCGGATGCCAATGATATCTGGGCGCTGGTGAACTATATGAGGACCCTTAAATAACGGGCTTTATTACTTCTTTTACAGACCGCCAATAGCGGTCTTTTTTTTGCCTTGAAAAATTTATCCGATTTTGTGAGAATTAACAGAAACAATGACCGGAAACCGCCCCGCTGCAATCGGATTTATTTTCGTTACCCTGCTTATTGATGTCATGGGTTGGGGGCTGATTATTCCGGTAATGCCCCGACTGATCTCCGAGCTGAAAGGAATACCGGTGAATGAAGCAAGCGCTGATGGCGCCCTGCTGATTGCAGCTTATGCTTTTACCCAGTTTCTGTTTGCTCCGGTAATTGGTAACCTGAGTGACCAGTTTGGCCGAAGGCCTGTTTTACTTTCTTCCCTGCTTGGTTTTGGTATTGACTATATTATCCTCGCCCTTGCTCCTGATTATAGCTGGCTTTTTCTCGGTCGTGTGATTGCCGGTATTACAGGCGCGAGTTTTACAACAGCAGCCGCTTATATTGCGGATATCAGCACTCCTGAAACCAGAACTAAAAATTTCGGAATGATCGGGGCTGCTTTCGGGCTGGGTTTTATCATAGGTCCTGCTTTGGGTGGTTTACTGGCCGGGCTTGGAACAAGGGCGCCATTTTATGCTGCAGCGGGTCTTTGTTTGCTGAATGCGCTCTATGGCTATTTCATATTACCGGAATCTCTGGCTCCTGAGAACCGCAGAAAGTTTCAATGGAAAAGAGCGAATCCCATTGGCTCATTGTTATTTCTCAGGAAAACACCTTCGATCAGCGGATTGGCGCTCTGTTATTTTCTGATCTATTTAGCAGCACAGGCTGTACAGGGCAACTGGAGTTTTTATACCACTTATCGCTTTAAATGGACTGAAGGTATTGTAGGTGCTTCCCTGGCCGTTGTGGGATTACTGGTTGGTGCCGTTCAGGGTGGTTTAACACGTGTGCTGAATCCTAAACTGGGGAATGAAAAAAGTATCTATCTCGGATTGACTTTATATACAGTCGGACTTGTTTTGTTCGGAATTGCTGATCAGGGCTGGCTGATGTTTGTTTTTCTTTTACCTTATTGTTTAGGAGGTATTGCCGGTCCCTCCCTGCAGGCAACATTGGCGGAGCATGTATTGCCCAATCAACAGGGCGCTTTGCAGGGGGCATTGACCAGTCTGATGAGTCTGACCACGATTCTGGGTCCGATGATCATGAACAATCTTTTTACTTATTTCACGAGTAAAAATGCACCTTTTCATTTTCCGGGTGTGTCATTTGAACTGGGTGCTTTTTTTATGTTATGCAGTTTGCTGATCGCCTGGA
>DAORJS010000481.1:0-2211 GCA_035439185.1 Chitinophagaceae bacterium | reverse complement strand
GAGCTGGTCATTCCTTCCACAATGATCTTGTATTTTTTTGTCCGGTCATTATTATAAAAACTCACCGGTATCCGGGGATTGATACTATTGATAAAAATATTGGGCCGCCAGTCGAGCGTGATCCGGTTATCCGGCTTATTGCCGGTTACCGGTTTTTGATAGTCCGGTGCAAAAAATTCCCTGACAATGGAATAACCATTGTACAGCAGTACATTATTATAACTGCCGGACTTCCCATAGTCTTCTGCCTTTTTTGTATAAATGGCCAGTACCCCGCCGGGAGCATTTCCCCAGGCGCCGGCGAATGTGCTATACATTTTAACCAGGGCTACCTGACTGGCAGGTATGGTGGCAATGACTGAAGCTTCGGTTTCCACTTCATCCAGAAACAAAGTCATCGGAATAACACCCATGGAACTGGCCGATGCCATTTGCCGGTAGACCACACTATAATCCGCCCCGTCGCCTGAAACCTGTAAGCCATTGACCCGGAACTGCAGGTAATCAAAAATATTAGCGTAGGTTAATGCTTCATCACTGTTCACCAGATCAATGGCTTTGGACGCTTCTCCATTGAAAAGTCCGGAAGTATATTTTTCATCCACCAGTTCAATGGGCGTTTTTTTCTGCACTTTCAAAGTGATCCCTTCCAGCATGATTCCGTTTTCCCTGAGGATGGATTCATAATCCATTTGCCATTGAGAGCCGGCTCCGGTAAAAGGATTCGAAGGGATTTTAGTAAAATGGCTGAATGGAAAGGCACGATGCAGAGAGTCTCCCTTTAGTTTTACATCAATAAACAGACTTTTCTTACCTCTTACATCGCTGAATAAAAGGATGCTGCGGTCAAAGAAGAGGAGTGAATCAATCAGGAAGTTCCCATCCCGGTCTGTTTGGAGAAAATGACTGGCCCTCTTTTTTTGTCCCTTTACATTATTAATCATCAGCAACAGGGACTTGTTATCAAAGGGTCGGTTGGTTCCCCGCAGGGTGGCTCTCCCTTCCAGGGTAATATAGGCTGGATTATAGGTTTTGAGGTCTTTGATCCGGGCCAGTTCCTTCCAGCTGAATCTCCTCCATCCGTTTGTCATCATGAGGAGATCGGTAGCGGTACGTATTGAATCGTTATCAGCAGAAAAATAATAATAGGGTTGGTGAACATATCCTTTTAAGTCGGAAGTCAGCAACAGGTTAGTGATGATATTCTCTGTCCGGTGGGCCGAGCTTTCATAGTCAGCATCCACTACGGATACTGAAATATTTCCTTCCACCGTATCCTGAAGCGAAATCCTGAAACGGTTCCTGCCATGGACTTTCAGGTTTACGGTATCGGTCAGTACCTCCGCCTTCTGAACATATTCATGATTGTTGATAAACCATAATCTTTCGGCCAGTGGCAATCCGTCTTTATTGAAAAAACTGACCTGGATAATTCCGGAACGGAGTTGTTGTGTATTTACAACTCCCTGCAGGGAACTGTTACCGGCTTTGATTTCCTGATTGAAAACAACCCGGTGCTGCATTTGTCCGACCATATAAGCAACATTATATACAGGGTCATTGGCGGGTTGTTGTAACTCATAGAAAAATCCCTTCTCATGCGGAATCATATTGACCGTGATTCCTTTTTCAACCGGATCGGGAAGAAAATACTTTTCATTCCCGGCTGTTGCATAATATTTTTCACCCGGCTGCGGGTTCAGTTCAAACATGCCCATGCCGTCATGGTATTCACTCAGGGTGGCTACTGTTTCTCCTTTGCTGTTTCTGATTACGGTATTGACCGGAGCGGGATATCCGTTTTCATAAACCGCCTTGAAAGCAACATTGTTACTGAATCCGGTCACCAGGTTTCCTCCCTCCGGAAAAAAATAATACCTGATTGATTGTGACGGATTGGAAAGCCCTGTTTCTTTTTTCCCGAACACATTGACTCCTTTCCGGAACAGGAAGTCCGGTGAAATATCTTTCATGGTACGGGTATATGCCCTCACTGTGTAAGTGCCAGTGACCAAACTATCCGGAAATTCCAGCTGGCCCGAACTGGAACCCAGTAAAATGGGTAATACCTTCCGGCAAAGAACAGCCGTATCTCTGCCCAGTAATTCCACATACAATGTAGAACTGATCGTATCGGGCAGATAATCAGAAATCAGGTAGGCCTTGAACCATGCCGTTTCACCGGCGATATAATTTTCCTTATCAAAATGC
>DAORJS010000480.1:0-2233 GCA_035439185.1 Chitinophagaceae bacterium | reverse complement strand
ATATACCGATACCATGTGGCTGCTGAAATAAATGCATCATGAATTTTCCCCCCGGATTTTTAGAGCAATTAACCGGTATTCCCGGTTTCAGCAAAGATGCTTTTGTGGAAGCGCATGCTGCGGGTTCGGCTGTTACTTCAGTCAGGCTTAATCTGCATAAATCTTTACCGGTTTTTCCTCCTGCCTCTTTAAAAATATCCCAAAATATTTCATCGGGTTTAACAACAGCAACGATTCCCTGGTGTGATGCCGGCTTTTATCTTTCTGAACGGCCCTCATTTACATTTGATCCGCTTTTTCATGCGGGCACTTATTATGTGCAGGAGGCCAGCAGCATGTTTCTGGAGCAGGCGATGAAGCAATCGGTGGATTTGTCAGCCCCCTTAAAAGTGCTTGATTTATGTGCGGCCCCTGGGGGAAAATCCACTCATCTGCAATCACTGATCAGTAAAGAAAGTTTGTTGGTGAGTAATGAAGTAATCCGTGCCAGATCATATATTCTCAGGGACAATATTATTAAATGGGGAGCTGAAAATGTAGTAGTCACGAATAATGATCCGAAAGATTTTACGGAACTGGAGGGATATTTTGATGTAATAGTCGCAGATGCACCCTGTAGTGGAAGTGGTTTATTCCGCAAAGAACCGGAAGCCATGGAGGAGTGGAGTGAAAATAATGTGCAGCTATGTGCGCAAAGGCAACAGAGAATCCTGGCGGATATATTACCGGCGTTGACAAATGGTGGATTCCTTATTTATTCAACCTGCTCATATTCCGAAGCAGAGGATGAAGCGATCAGCAATTGGTTAATCCGTGAACATGCCATGCAGCCATTGCGGTTATCCATTGATCCCGGGTGGGGACTGGTAGAATCAGAAGGGGGCTACCGGTTCTGGCCTGATCAGGTAAAGGGAGAAGGATTTTTTCTGGCCTGTTTTCAAAAAACAAATGGCCGGGATTCATACAAATTGAAACCACGGAAGCTAATGCGTCTGGCAGCTAAGGAAGCCTTGACCGCTGTAAAGCCATGGATGAATATAGCAGGGAAAGAGCTGATCATGCATGAACAAACCGTTTATGCCTGGCCTGGAAAATCAGTACAGGATTTTCAGCTGTTGCTGGAAAAACTAAGGGTTGTATACAGTGGTGTAAGGGTGGGGGAGCTCATCCGGGAGAAACTGGTGCCTGACCATGCGTTGGCCATGAGTACTTGTATGGCAGATCATGTGATGAGAACGGAGCTTACTGAAGAACAGGCTATTGCTTTTCTTCAGAAAAAGGAATTTAACCTGGAGAGCCGGCAAAAAGGATGGCAACTGGCCACTTATGAATCCTTTCCGTTGGGATGGCTCAACGTGTTACCCAACCGCTTTAACAATTACTATCCCCGGGAACTGCGTATTTTAAAGGAGAAATGAGCGCCGGGAGTAGCTAAAAATTCCACATCTTTGCGGTCAAATCTTGTCGGTATGAAAAACGTTTTTGGGCTGATTGTACTACTCCTTTTTTCTTCCACTTCACTGTTTGCGCAAAAAAATGATCTGCTGGTAAAAAGCAGTGATAACGGCTTGTACCTGGATCATAAAGTGGCTCCCAAAGAATCATATTATTCACTGGGACGTTTATACAACCTGCATCCAAAGACCCTTGCCGCTTTTAATAAGCTTGATATGAACAAAGGGCTGAATATTGATCAGAAAATCAGGATTCCGCTTACTGATACCAATTTCACTCAGAATGGAAATAGTGGTACACCGGTTTTGTACAGGGTAGGGGATAATGAAGGGTTATTGACTGTCAGCAAAAAAAATAATAATGTAACCCTGGCCAAACTCAGGCAATGGAACGGGCTCAGCAGTGATCAGCTGAAAAAAGATGCCAAACTGATCATTGGGTTTTTGATGAGTAAAGAAATGAAGTCAGTAACCATTGCGGGTAATCCTGTAAAGGAAGAACTGCCGCCGGTTCCGACAGAGAAGAAAGAACCCGTTGCAGTACCAGTAACCGAAGATATCACCCGGAAAGAAGAGAAAAAAATAGCAGAAGCAGAGGATAAATCAGAAAAGAAAGAAGAGAAGAAGGAGGAGAAAAAGGAAAGCCTTCCTCCGGTTGTAAAAGATACCCGTAAGCCTGCGATTGAGGGGCAGGGTTATTTCAAAACCCATTTTGAGCAGCAGATAAAAGTGATGCCGGTATCAAAAGAAGAAACAGTTACTTCAGGCATCTTCAAAAC
>DAORJS010000479.1:0-2236 GCA_035439185.1 Chitinophagaceae bacterium | reverse complement strand
AACACCTGCTGACGATCCGCGAAACCGATCAGGAATTTCAGGTTAACCTTAAAATCACATTGTCATGAAAATTAGTGCGCTGATCATCGACGATGAACCGCTGGCGAGAAAGGGTTTGAAAGAGTATATTAATGACACTTCTTTCATGGAACTGGCAGGAGAATTTGATAGTCCGCTCCAGGCCACCGACCTCATCCACAGCGGAACGGTGCAGTTACTCTTTCTGGATATACAGATGCCGAGGATTACCGGACTTGATTATTTTAAATCCCTTCAACAACCACCGCCGGTGATCTTTACCACGGCCTATCCCGAATATGCACTGGAAGGTTTTGAAGTGAATGCCCTTGATTACCTGGTCAAGCCCATTTCTTTTGAACGTTTCCTGAAAGCAGCACATAAAGCAAAAGAGTATTATGAATTAAAAGAAAGAAACCGGGCCGAGGGAAACAGCGGGGATTATTTCTTTATCAAGACCGACAGCAAGCTGGTGAAGATATTTTACGATGAAATATTATATGTGGAAGCCTTACAGAATTATGTAACGATTCATACCGCCACCCGTAAATACATGACTTACCTGACTTTCAGAGCTGTGGAAGAGTACCTGCCGGCGGAGCAATTTCTGAAAGTGCATAAATCCTATATCGTGGCCGCTTCAAAAATTGACAGTATTGAAGCCAATGATATCCGGATCGGGCAGCATCATATTCCCATCAGCCGCAATCAGAAAGAGGAAGTGATGGAGAAGCTGCTCAGGAACCGGTTTCTCAAACGCGAATAATTGATGTAACTTGTAAGGGATGATGAAAAAGGTAAACCTGTTCATTTTCCTTCTTTTGGGTTGCATGATGGCAAATGCCCAGGAGAGTCTGCATTCCCTGACAGAAAAATTATTGCGTGGTGCCGGTACCGACAAGCAAAAAGTCACAGCCATTTTCCGGTGGATCACGGATAATATCAATTACAATAGTTCCCCGCAGCGTACCATCAATCCGCCCATAACAGCGGAAGAGGAAGGCCCATTAAAACCCTTACATGAAAGAGTGGCTGAAATGGTGATTAAACGAAGAAAGGCTTTCTGCGATGGGTTTGCCCGGTTGTTTACTGCATTATGTGAAAAAGCTGGTATTCAATCCATCATCATCTGTGGTTATGCGCCTGGCGGATATACCCGTCAGCCCGCCCGTTTTGGAGTGAACCATTACTGGAATGCGGTATTACTGGAGGGACGATGGCAATTACTGGATGCCACCTGGGCCAGCGGATATATCAATGCCCGGACCGGGGAATTTATCAGGGAATTTAACAGCCGTTATTTTCTGGCTGACCCTGCTGTATTTATCCTGGATCATTTTCCGGACGATCCGAGATGGACCTTATTACCGGGTAATCATCTTCCTGAAGAATTCAGGAAATCGCCTTTTCGTCAAAAAGCCTTTGGAAAATATGGGTTCAGGGCTTATTCACCGGGAACTGGTATCATTAATGCATCTGTCGGGGATACGATCGTATTGGAACTGGAAGCTACAAAGCCATTATATGGACAGATTGCACCTTCGTCACTAACCGACAGCAGTCTCTACAGTCATTCATCATCCTGGGTATTTCTGCAACCTGCTGAAAACCGGGAAGAAGGAGGGATGGCCACCCTGTCCCGATATTTTTATACAGTGACAAGAACAGATGTGGAATGGATTTACCTCTTGTACAATGAGGATCTGGTAATGCGTTATAAACTCAATGTGCGGAATCCCTGAATTCCTTAACTACCGCGCTGAGAACCGGTATTTTGCTGTTTACTGACAAAGCCCGGAGATTTTGGTTTCTGAATGAATTTAGAACCCTGCGTCTGGCTTTTACCTTTTTTATCAGCTTTAGACTTGCCTTTCTGGTTTTTCTGATTGAGTAATGACATCTTTCCTTTTTTTATAAAGATAAATAAATGGCAGCAAACAGGCAATGGGTACATTAACAGCATTTTCTTTTTTAAAGAATCTGTAATTTCAGTTCATGAATCAACAACTAACAATTCTCATCAGCGGTGCCTCCGGAAATATGGGTCAGGCCATGGTGAGCAAATTCTTAGCAGAGGGGTTCAGGGTTACGGGTTTAGTACCACCGAACGATAAAATAAAAATGGATGTCAGTGACCCGGCATTTACACGCAGTACTGTTGATCTGGGTAATGAAACAGAAACTGCTCAGGCGATTCAGGAGCTGATTCAGACGAATG
>DAORJS010000478.1:0-2246 GCA_035439185.1 Chitinophagaceae bacterium | reverse complement strand
AGGAATGTGAAGATCAGAGAGATTGGGAATTAGATATTGAGATATTGGGATATTGAGATATTAAGATATCGATTATGAAAAGAGCCAGGTGAAGTAATAACAACTGGTATTTTTTATAAACACATTCAAAAAACTATTTACATGCCGAATCGTCGTCAGTTTATTCAGCATACAGCCAAAGCCTCTGCTGCGGTTTATATCGCAGGTATGGGATTCAGTGCCAAAAGTTATGGCCGGATCATCGGTGCCAATGACCGTGTAAGAGTTGGCGCGATTGGTTTTTCCGACCGGTTCAGGCAAACTCTATTCCCTTGTTTCAGTCATCATAACAAGGAACTGAACTTTGATTTTGTAGCGGTCTCCGATCTCTGGAGTAAACGCAGAGAGGAAGGCGTTGCTTTTCTGAAAGAAAAAATGGGTCATGATATTTTTGGTTATCGCAACAATGAAGAGCTCTATACCTCCAAAAATGTGGATGCGGTTTTTGTAGCTACATCCGATTTTCAACATGCCCTCCATGCCATTGAAGCGGTAAAAGCTGGTTGTGATGCCTACGTGGAAAAGCCATTTGCAGAAACCATGGAAGATAACCGGGCCGCATTAAAAGCTATCAAGGCTACGGACCGGATTGTGCAGATCGGTTCTCAAAGAAGGAGCGGTGCCAATTATATCGCTGCTGATGAATTCATCAAATCCGGAAAGTTTGGTCCCATCACCATGGTGGAACTGACATGGAATGTAAATCAGCCCGGGCGATGGAGAAGACCGGCATTGGTGGCACAGTTGCAGGAAAAAGATACAGATTGGAAAAGATTTTTACTGAACCGCCCTTTTGAAAAATGGGATCCCCGCAAATATCTTGAGTACCGTTTGTTCTGGCCCTATTCCAGCGGCTTACCTGGTCAATGGATGAGTCACCAGATTGATACGGTGCATTGGTTTAGTGGCTTACATCATCCCCGCTCAGTGGTTGCCAACGGAGGTATTTATATGTGGAAGGATGGCCGGAAAAACTGGGATACAATGACCGCTGTATTTGATTATGGCCCGGAAAATGATCCCACATCTGGTTTCCAGGTTACTTTTTTATCAAGGCAGCATAATGGGGATGAGAATCCATCTGAATTATATTATTCCAACGGAGGAGAATTAAACCTGATCACCAATAAAGTTTCTCCCAAAGGAGGACTGCGGAAAAATTTTGCTGAAGCCATGGGGATGAAAGAAAACCTTTTACCGGATGTTAACCTTGCTGATGCCTCCGTGAAGGCAGTGGCCAGTGCCAATACGGGAGGAGATTCATTGACTTCAGGTCATGTGCGCAACTGGATGGAATGTATCCGCAGCCGCAAACAGCCTAATGCACCGGTTGAAGCCGGTTACAATCACTCGATTGCCTGTATCATGGTAACGGCCGCCTCCCGCACCGGATCCAAAGCCACTTTCAATGAAAAAACGCAGGAAGTGATGGCGGGGGGAAAAGTGTTTAAATACTAAGCATGATGGGCAGCCCTGCGGGATGATTTTGAGAGAGGAACACGGATTTAACTGATTAGACGGATAAAAACGGATTTAAACCCCATATTACAATAAGTCAAAAAGAATCAATATAAATCTCAATGAAGCAATTTCCTGGTTTCAAACTCTAAAATCTATCACTTTTTAAAACGGGCTTCAAATAATTTACGCCTGAATTCTGGCTTTTTACCAAAATTCAAAAGGAGTCCAATTTCAATGTCTGTGGCTTTCAAATAGTTTAATAGTTGGCGTTCCTGTACCTTTCCAAGATTTTCGATTGCCTTTAACTCTACAATTACCAGGTCATCAACCACCAGATCCGGAAAGTACTCACCAACTTCATACCCTTCATACCTCACCAGAATACGTTGATTTCTCAAGACTTTCTGCCCTTTACTCATTAATTCAATGAACAACGCATTTTCGTATACCTTCTCCAGAAATCCATATCCAAGAGTGTTATACACTTTATAAAACGCCTTAATAATTTTTTCTGTTGTTTCTTCAAAATGCAAATTCATAATAGTGGCAAACTATCCAAAACATCAAATAAAAAAATAAGAAAAAGACCAATATTATATGCTTTTTTCACCCATAACATTCGGTCAAATCCACAATAAGACTCACCAAGCTTTAAGCACTTTAACTTTCGCCGCAGGCAGAGCAAATCCGTCTTTATCCGTCTAATCAGTTAAATCCGTGTTCCTCTCTCTCTTTTGCCGCAGGCA
>DAORJS010000477.1:0-2264 GCA_035439185.1 Chitinophagaceae bacterium | reverse complement strand
CATTCGTGGTTCTTTCTGTCCCCGGATACTGAAAGCGTTTGGGGATAAGTCCACTGTTGCCGGTGCCGGGGCCACCTTTAGCAAAATCAGGAACACCGGTTCTGCGATAATTGTAATAAGCCTCGAAGCCGGAATTCTGGAAGAAAGCAAGGTATTTCTGTTTTAAAATCTGATCACGGCCCGTGGCGTTATTACCAGCATACTTAACCACCGGCTGATTATAATAATCGTTAAAAACAAAATTCACTTTGAAATTGATATAGTCAGCGCTTTCTGCCACACGGCCGCCCGCTTTCAGGTAATAAAAATCATTCATACCATCGTTAATTCCGTAAAAACCGATTGAAGCCTGGATACCTTTCTTGTACCAATCTTCCGCATTACCCCCAATCCATCCGAGATTGATAGCTTCTGCAATATTGAAACACATTTCAGGATAGCCGATAATCAGTGTATTTTCTGCTGTGTAGGTTCGGTAATACCGGTAACGACCATAAAAAGAATACATACCCGGAACATATCCGGGTCCGTTGTCAATACCCGCCTTGGTTGACATATCGGCGAGGTCTTCTGCCGGACTGGCACCAACGTAGGCATTATAATCAGAAGGAAGCAGGCCTGCTTTCAACTTAGATCCGGCAGGGTCAGCGACTGCAAAAACCCTTGGATCCTGGAATGCAGTCAATAATCCGATATGCGTAGAGGACATATTATACCGGGTAGCATCAAATCCGAAATTATCCGGGTTAATAGGATACTTATTAAAAGGATTCACCCATACAAAAAACAGGTTATCGCTCATGCCTTCCATGATCGGATATTTGGGTTTATCACCCATTACAGCTGTAAAAGCAGCGCCAATACCGAGTGTGGCATCACCGGTTTTTTTGCTCAGGCTGATCAAAACCCGGAGTTTAAAGGTATTCACTGCTTTCTGCCATTTGCGGAGATCATTATTAAAATAAATATCTCCTAATAAAGAATTATCTGCAGAACCGATCAAGGATGCCAGTTCTGTATTTGATTCGTCAAGCCATTTCAGCACCTGTATAAAAACATCCTTTTGTGTATCGTATTTCGGAGTAAGGTTATCAATGCCGGCGAGCGCTTCTTTCATCGGTATATCGCCAACACGCATTGTCATTTCGTAGAAAAAATATGCTCTGAAGAATTTACCAAGGGCGCCATAAGGGTTCACTGCCGCTGCACCACCTGTCTTTGCTTCTTCCTCCATTTTAACTACGTTTTTCAACACTGTATAAAAAAGAGTGGCACCACCCCAGTTATACTCCTGGTTACCGTAATAGTTATAATTACAGTTGGCAAACTGGTTCCAGCGTTGCTCGAGGTTCCAGGGCCTTTGAAAAGAGGCGAGACTATTCTCAATTCCGTTGAGAACAAGTGCAGCTGGCACCTGTTCAGGCTGATTGGGATTGCTCTCCTTTTCGTCAAATTGCTTCTGACAGGCCGTAACAATTAATGTTATGGCTGTAAGGGATATTATCAGTTTTTTCATTTTACTCAGTTTATTTGTTCGTAATGATTTTAGAATGTGAGACTGATATTTACACCATACCTTTTCACAGTAGGTGATTGCAGACTGCTGGAATTCTGACTTCCCGCATACTGATCAATATCGACATCCTTGTTTTTCTTATCAGCAAAATAGAAGAGGTTTCTGCCTACAAATGAAATTGTTGCTCCGCGGATAAATGTTTTGTCCAGTACAGAAGCAGGAAGCGCATAGCCGAGTGTAATCTCTCTTATTTTGGCAAATGTTTTACTCATCAGATTTCCTTCGGCTTGTGAGTTATAACGGCTGATATAATCCTGAAGGAAAGTCTTCGTTGTATTTGCGGCAAAAGTCAGGTCTTTATAATTGGTGATCTGACCGGTTACAGGATCATAGGTCGGCGTTCCGGAAGTAATCATCACCCCCTCACCTACATAGGATTTTACACCCAGATAATCCTGGTAACGGGCCGCACCCATGGCACCTTGTACGGTTTCGATATGACGGCCCCCACGGAAGGTTTGTCTGCGGATATAATTCTCCATTTCACCTCCAACACGGCCATCGACCTGTACGGTCAGGAAGATGTTCTTGTAATTGAACTTATTAGTCAGACCCCATGTCCAATCCGGATTAGAATAGCCGAGAATCTGATTTTTAGGAAGAACAACAGGGCGGCCACCCGCATCATTGATGATTTGTCCGTCCGGTGTTCTTGCATACGCACTACCCTGATACATATCCAGACGGT
>DAORJS010000476.1:0-2271 GCA_035439185.1 Chitinophagaceae bacterium | reverse complement strand
CTGTAATTTGTTCCAATGCTTCAAAAGGATCACGGCAACGGTCAAAAGCCCGGTGAAAGGTAACGCCCATGGGATATGCAGCATCCACGAGTCTTTTACAATCCTCGGTGGCAATACTGCCATCCGGATTGAGCATCCCGATCACGACCCCATCACATCCCAGCTCTCTGCATATTTTTACATCCTGCAACATGATTTCAAATTCTGCTGCTGAATACAGGAAATCTCCGCCTCTCGGCCGGATGATCGGATACAATAAAACAGAAAAAGCCTCCCGGCACTGACGGATAGTGCCATAAGATGGAGTGGTTCCTCCTTCAGCCAGGTTTCCGCATAATTCAATCCGGTCGGCTCCACCCTCCACTGCAGAAGCGGTAGTGCTGAAATCGGAGGTAGCAACTTCGATGATGTATTTCATATTTTTTTAGATATAGTCCGAAAGTCCGGAAGTCGGAAAGTCCGGAAGAAAGCAGTCGGTAGTTAGCAGTCAGCAGTCTACAGTCAGCAGTCATCAGTCGGCAGTTCGCTTCTTAGAATACAATATCCTAATATCAAAATATCTTAATATCTGAATACCCAATACCCAATTCCTACTCTCCCCCCATCACAAACTTCGCCTTCACCAATTTTTCAGCAGCATTCGACCGGATGGCGTACTCAAAACCTTTATGAATGGAATAAGCACCTACCTCTCCCTTTTTATTAATGGCCAGAAAACCGACTTGTATATCTTTCGCCTTGGGGCCTTTGATTCTGACAATTCTTTCAATTACTTTTTTACAGGCTTGTTCGGGTGATAATCCCTGGCGCATCAGTTCCACTACAGAATGCGAACCTGCCACACGAATTACGTCCTCACCCTGACCGGTGGCAGTACAGGCACCCACTTCATTATCTACAAATAAGCCTGCACCTATTATGGGAGAGTCACCCAGTCTGCCCCGCATTTTAAATCCGGCACCACTGGTCGTACAACTTCCGCTCAGGTTCCCATTTGTATCCATCGCTACCATCCCAATGGTATCATGGTTCCATTCACCATTGCTTAAACGGGTTGGTGCAAATGGACCATGTTCACCCTGCTTATTTTCAATATTGATAGCCGGTGGTTTGTATTCAGATCTGATCAGCCATTCTTTATATGATTTTTCAGCTTCCGGTGATAATTTTTGTTCTTCCAAAGGAAACCCTTCTGCTACGGCAAATTGCTGGGCACCGATGCCCACCAGCATGACATGTGGCGTTTTTTCCATCACCCTGCGGGCAACAGCTATCGGATGTTTGATTCTTTCGAGAAAAGCCACACTTCCGCAATTAGAAAATTCATCCATGATACAGGCATCCAGGGTAACGAATCCATCCCGGTCGGGATTGGCACCCAGTCCCACACAACAGTTTTGCTCTCCCTCTGTCACCATTACCCCTTTTTCAACAGCATCCAGGGCCCGGCCCCCTTTGCTAAGAATATCCCAGGCCGCTTTATTGGCCCTGATACCTGCATCCCAGGTGGAAACAACCAAGGGTTTTCCTTTAACTGTATCATGCAAATCATTTCCTCTCAGCTCCTTTCCCAGGGCAGTTGCGAGTCCGGTAAAAGCAGATGCCTGAATAAACTTTCGCCTGTTAATCATGTTGTTGCTTTAAACAAACCGAAATTACTCGTTTCCGGCCCAATTCATGCTAAAAAGGATTAACAAAACGGAAAGAATAAATATTTGATGTTTAAACATTGATTTATTACCTTTACAGTCTAAATACAAAAAAATGAGAATCGCCATTATATCAGGAAGTCCACGTACCGCCAGTGTAACCCGCCGGGTAGCCCTTTATCTGCAGGGCTGGCTGAAAAAAAATACCAGCCACGAAATTGACCTCATTGAAATGAAAGACTGGGAAGTCCCCCCGGTGCAATCAGTATGGGTGACTCCGGATAAAGCACCAGTTGCACTACAGCCACTGGCTGAAAAAATTTTTAAAGCGGATGGTTATATCCTGGTAACCCCGGAATATAACGGGAGCTACTCTCCTGCCATGAAAAACCTGTTAGACCATTTTCCAAAAAGACATCATCAACCCTTTGGAATTGTAACCGCTTCACCAGGTGCTATGGGTGGTATGCGTGCTTCCCAGCAACTGCTGCAATTGGTACCGGCACTTTTTGGGATAGCTTCCCCGTATATGCTGATCACTCCGGCTGTTGATAAAAAATTCAGTCCTGATGGTGATCTGATTGATGAAAGCTTCCAGAATGCCGTTCATAATTTTATCACC
>DAORJS010000475.1:0-2286 GCA_035439185.1 Chitinophagaceae bacterium | reverse complement strand
AGCATTACAGGCGTACCCACCGGTGTTCCGCTTGAACTGGATGTGACCACCGACCTTTCTCAATCCAACTGGTACCCCGGTCCGCAAAAACCCAGGCCGGGAGATAATTATTATTTCCTGGTTGGTACTTTTCCTTCCTCCTTTAAAAGCACCATTACGATCGATAATAATATTTCCAAACTCAATGGCGCCGATTTCAGCTGTGAAGGCGATTGGGTAAAACTGGATGAAAACGGAAACATCAGCGGGGGCGGGAATATGGTTAACAAGATCGCGGCCCGGAGATCCGGTCGGGTGTTACCGGGTGACGGGGCCATTTCCATTGGGGCCATGACCGGGGTCCAGTCTAACCAGCAGTTGCAGCTGCCCGGCTCACAGAGTAAAACACAACAGGTACAGGTTCAAAAAGTAAGAACAGCGGGTGCAGTAAAGATCCGGCAATAAAAAAAAGCTGTCACCAGGACAGCTTTTTTTTAAATATATCTAAGCGGGTTATTTAGCTGTATTTGCTTTTTTCGCCAGCTTGCTCTTCAGATTGGCCGCCTTATTTTTATGGATCACACCCCTCTTGGCCAGTTTATCGATCATGGACGCTACTTCAGGAAATTTCTCAGCCATTTCCTTGCCTTCGGCAGCTTTCAGATTACGGATCGCATTACGGGTTGTTTTACCATAATACTTATTTCTTGCAGTTCTTTTAGCGGCCTGGCGGGCATCCTTCTTGGTAGCACTGTGATTTGCCATTTCTTTGATTGATTTTAAGGGAGGGCAAAGGTAGGACGGACAGCGGTAAACACCAAATTTTCAAGGATTTAATTGAGGGGCTTTGCATCTGTTGACCCCGGCGCCCATAATCCCTTCTAAACCCTTCAAAATGAGGGGTAAAATTCCCATTTTTCAACGATATTTGTGGGCTCTAAACCCGCGAATCCCAAAATTCTGGTCTCCATGAAGGATTTTTCCTACATCACCCATTCCTCACCGGCTTTTATAGAAAACCTGTACCGTGATTTTGTATCCAATCCGGAAAGCGTAGACCCGGAATTGCGGAAGTTTTTTGAAGGCTTTGATTTTGCCATCAGTAATGGAACAACAGCTGTTGTCAATGGCAGTCAGCCTAAAGCAGCTCTGACAGAAGAAAAAAAAGGATCAGCAGATACTATATTACCAGATGGCTGGAAACGTGAACTCGGCGCCTATCGCCTCATTCTCGGGTATCGCAATAAAGGACACCTGATTGCCAAAACCAATCCAATCCGTGAACGGAAAGACCGTGGCGCCAATATTGACCTCGCTTTTTATGGATTCACGGAAGCAGATTTGGATCAGCCATTCCAGGCAGGTAACCTGATCGGATTAGGAACCGCCACACTATCACAAATTCTGCAACAGCTTGAAAAATGTTATGCCCATCACCTGGGTGTGGAATTCAAATATATCAGTGACCAGAAAAAAGTGGACTGGCTCACGCAGGCCATTGAAAAAACAATGCTGGAACCCCTTCCCTTGAATAAAAAAAGAAGGGCTCTGGAAAAACTGAACCAGGGTGTCATGTTTGAAAAATTCCTGCATACCAAATACGTTGGACAAAAAAGATTTTCACTCGAAGGAGGAGAAACCACCATCGCCGCATTGGATGCCATCATCAGCACAGCTGCAGATCATGATGTGCAGGAAGTAGTAATCGGTATGGCCCATCGCGGAAGACTCAATGTGCTGGCCAATATCATGGGCAAAACCTATCAGCAGATATTCAGTGAGTTTGAAGGCACGGCCAAAATGGACCAGACCATGGGAAGTGGTGATGTGAAATACCATATGGGATATGGCAGTGAAGTGAAAACCCTCAGCGATAAAAACATCCATCTCAAACTGATGCCAAATCCATCACACCTGGAAGCCGTGAATCCGGTTGTGGTTGGATTCTCCAGGGCCAAGGCCGATGTGATGTACCATAGTGATTTTGATAAGATACTCCCGATATTGATTCATGGAGATGCATCCATCGCCGGACAGGGAATTGTTTACGAAGTGTTACAAATGAGTTATCTCAAAGGTTATTACACCGGCGGGACGATTCATTTTGTGATCAATAATCAGATTGGATTTACAACCGATTTTGATGATGCCAGAAGTTCTGATTATTGTACGTCACTGGCAGCCGCCATCCAGGCACCGGTATTCCATGTCAATGGGGATGACCCGGAAGCCGTAATCAAATGTGTGGAGATTGCCACCCGTTACCGGCAGGAGTTTAACTCCGATGTATTCATTGATATGGTTTGT
>DAORJS010000474.1:0-2299 GCA_035439185.1 Chitinophagaceae bacterium | reverse complement strand
CAGGAGTTGTTTTCGCAACAAGCGGCCCCGGTGCTACCAACCTGGTTACCGGACTGGCAGATGCGATGATTGACTCTACCCCGGTTGTTTGTGTCACCGGACAGGTCTTTGCGCATTTACTGGGTACGGATGCATTTCAGGAAACGGATGTCATCAATATCACAACACCGGTGACCAAGTGGAATTATCAGGTTACTGATGCCAGTGAAATTCCAGCCGTACTGGCCAAGGCATTTTATATCGCCGGAAGCGGCAGACCCGGTCCGGTATTAATTGATATTACCAAGAACGCCCAACTGCAAATGTTCGATTATGAAGGATACACTAAATGTGATCATATCCGCAGTTACCGGCCCAAGCCGATCGTGAGAAAAGAATATGTGGAAGCTGCCGCGAAAATGATCAATGCTGCGGAAAAACCTTTTGTGATATTCGGACAGGGCGTCATCCTCGGAAAAGCAGAAAAAGAATTTCTGCAATTCATAGAAAAAGCGGGTATTCCCGCTGCCTGGACCATTATGGGGATGAGTGCGATTCCAACAGAGCATCCATTAGCTGTTGGAATGCTGGGGATGCATGGAAACTACGGTCCCAATGTTTTGACCAATGAATGTGATGTATTAATCGCTATCGGGATGCGCTTTGATGACCGGGTAACCGGAAGACTGGATAAATATGCCAAACAGGCAAAGGTCATTCATTTTGATATTGACCCGGCAGAGATTGATAAAAATGTAAAAGCCAGCATCGGTGTTTGGGGCGATTGTAAAGAAACATTACCCATGCTTACGCAACTGGTAGAGCAAAAAGTATATCCGCAATGGCTGAAGAAATTCAATGACTTCAAAAAACAGGAAGAAGAAATCTGTATAGTACCGGAAATGAATCCAACCGGTGACATTTTATCCATGGCCGAAGTGATCAACCTGCTCAATGAACTGAGCAAGGGAGAAGCCGTGATCGTCACCGATGTGGGACAGCACCAGATGGTCACCTGCCGTTATGCAAAATATAAATCATCCAAGAGTAATATCACTTCCGGCGGACTCGGCACAATGGGATTTGCATTACCAGCCGCTATTGGTGCCAGCTTTGGAGACAGCAGCAGAACCATTGTGGCCGTGATTGGTGATGGTGGATTTCAAATGACGATTCAGGAACTGGGTACCATCATGCAAAGTGAAGCAGCAGTAAAAATCCTGATCCTGAATAATCAGTTCCTGGGAATGGTCAGACAATGGCAGCAACTCTTCCACGATAAAAGATATTCATTCGTGGATATTGCCAGTCCGGATTATGTACAGGTAGCCAAAGGTTACCGGATACCCGGGCAGAAAGTTGAGCAAAGAGAACACTTGAAGGAAGCACTGCAAACCATGCTTGCACATCAGGGTTCATACCTGCTGGAAGTAATGGTTGGGAAAGAAGACAATGTATTCCCCATGGTACCCCAGGGATGCAGTGTTTCTGAAATCCGTTTAAAATAAAATTGAAGCTGACAGTATAAACGAGCAGTATGAGCAAAAAAGAATTTACGATCACCGTGTACACCGAGAACCAGATCGGGATCCTCAACCGGATCGCCATCATTTTTTCACGCCGGAAGATCAACGTGGAGAGTCTGAATACTTCCCCTACGGAAGTGGATAGTGTACATCGCTTTACCATCGTGATCAATGAAACAGAAGATGTGGTGAAAAAACTCTGCCGGCAAATTGAAAAACAGGTGGAAGTATTAAAAGCCTACTACAATACGGAAGATGAGATTGTATGGCAGGAACTGGCATTGTATAAAGTGCCAACAGATATCATTGCGACTGAAGTAAAAGTAGAAAGATTACTGAGAGAGAACGGCGCACATACTGTTGTGATCCGGAAAGATTATACGGTGTTTGCCGTAGCAGGTCACCGGGAAGAAACAGAAGCCCTGATCAAAGTGCTGGAACCTTATGGACTGATTGAATTTGTGCGAAGCGGCAGGGTGGCCATCCTCAAGGGCAGCAGTGATTTCCATGACCGCCTTAAGGAATTTGAAAAACAGGAACCAGGTGAAGATGTGGTGGAGAATGAATTTTTGAGTGAAAATGAAAAAGTGTTTTCGATGTAAAGTCAGGTTGAAAGGTTGATAAGTTGGAAAGTTGACAAGAAGCGGCTGAGCTGAATGCGATATCTGATTGATGGATAGACCTGACAGTATAGAAATAAAGAATAAAAAATTAATCACACTAATTATAACAACAAAAACAATAAAATGGCAAAACTCAATTTCGGCGGTGTAGAAGAAAATGTAGTTACCCGC
>DAORJS010000473.1:0-2304 GCA_035439185.1 Chitinophagaceae bacterium | reverse complement strand
ATTTTCAGTCCCCACACTGGTACCCAGGATGGGCGCTGTGCTGATCATGATATCCGGTAAAAAAGATTTGGCCCAGTTCCCGCAATGGAAGAGGACACATTTGCTGTCGTCGTTGGCATAATTATTATTCCAGTCTACCAATGCGGATGGCGATCCGCTGGCCAGTTGCATGGCATACATACTCAGTGTACCCGTTACATCCACTTCGCAGGCGGAAGGCAGCATGTTTTCACTCATCATACTCATGCTGGTGCATACATTACAGCCATAGTTTTGTTGCAGGGAGGTCCAGCATTGAATAGCGGTGGCATCCAGTGCATTGGCCTGCATGAATTCTTCCAGCACCACATCCAGCTTGGCAATTTGCACGAGGCGATCATTGGGCGTTTTACCTGTATTCGCATAGGCATGGATCTTTTCCAGCTTTTGTTTTACGGATGCATCGGCCGCGGTTAATTTATTGGCATTACCGAGTATTTCAGAGAGATCAACTGTTGTAACTGAAATCCCATGACGTTGCAATAATTTTTCGCTGTAACGAACCGTATTAAATGCGGTGGGTCTTGCCCCTACTGCACCGATTCTTACTTTGCGTAATCCGTTTACCACACGGCAGGTGGCGGTGAATTGATTCAGGTCTTCAATAAAGGAAGGATCTTTCAGACTCACCACATGTTTGGTCGTGAGGGAATATTTGATTCCGTATTGATAGAGATTATTACACACCGAGATTTTACCACACCAGGCATCGCGGCGGTTTACTACATCCATCAGGTGCAGGTCATCAGGACAGGCTTGTACCAGTACGGGTACCTGCAATCCTGATAACTTAATGGTATCAGCCACTCCTTTTTCATCCCCGAAATTGGGAAGAACTACCAGGATGCCATCAATTTCTTCGGCATGTTTACGAAACAGGGCGGCACATTTTTGTGCTTCGGCAAATGTTTCCACGCCACCCAGTTTACTGTCTGCATCGGATAACAGGATGGGTGTAATACTTAATTGCTGAAACAGATCCAGGATTTCTGTGCGGGCTGCAGCCACCAGTTTATCGGGGAAGAAGTCCCGGTTGCCGATGATCACGCCAAGGGTTGTTTGTTTTTTATTCACGGTATTAGCTTGCGATGATTAATTCAATATCGTTATCGGTCAGTAATTGTTTGTGTTTCTCTTCAATGCCGGGATCGGTGATGATATAATCAATGAGTGAGAGGGCACCCAGACTGGCGAAAGCTGCTTTTCCCATTTTGGAAGAATCTGCCACGAGGTAAGTAGTATCAGCTGCATCGATCATGGCTTTCTTTACTACAAGGTCGCTGATACTTGGATAGGTTAATCCTGCTTTCAGTGAAATACCGGCCGTAGCCAGGAATAATTTCTGCGCATGCAATCCTTTAAAAAAGTCGGCTGCTTTTTGTCCGGTTAAGGAAAGCGTAGGTGGTTTGAATTCACCACCAGTCACGATCACTTCAATGCCCGGCTCGGCACCAAGGATGAGGGCGATATTCAATGCATTGGTGATAACGGTGAGTTGCTTTCTTCCCTTTAATCCTTTGGCCAGTTCAGTGGTGGTGGAGCCGGAGTCGAGAATAATGGTATCACCGGGTTCAATAAAGTCCAGACATTTTTGGGCGATCAGGGCTTTCTTATCGAGGTTTTCCTGATGAGTAAGAGAGAAGGTCTGTACCTGGTCCTTGATATTTTTCAGATAGGCGCCGCCGTGTTCGCGGATGATCAGTCCGTCTTTTTCCATTTTCTCCAGATCCTGGCGGATGGTTACTTCCGTTACTTTGAAGAGTTTGGCCAGGGCGATCACTTTAGCCGAACCATCCTCGCGGAGCAGTTCCATGATTTTCTCTCTTCTTTGAATGGCCAGCATATACCAGCAAATTACCATTTTTTGGAAAGCAAAAGAAAATAATCATAAAAAATCGAAAGAAAATGGAAGTAGATGAAGGAGTATCAAATTAATTGTATGATTTACAAATAATTTATACATTATATATAACCTAATACGAAATGATGGAGGGATTCCATTTCCTCAAAACCGGCCTTTTAGCGGCAGAGTGTTTCGATAATAGCCAGATGTGAAGGGTATTCCTGGCTGAGTTCAGTGACCTTGGCCATTTCAAAATCGGCAAAATCAAATCCGGGAGCTACGGTACAGCCGACAAAGCAGTAACGGCTTTCTGCGGCCGGGCGACTGGCGAACCAGCAATTAGCGGGAACCACGAATTGGAAATGATGTCCTTTTTCGATGGATGATCCTAATGTAACCACCTGTAAAGATCCATCGGTATG
>DAORJS010000472.1:0-2306 GCA_035439185.1 Chitinophagaceae bacterium | reverse complement strand
AGGAAGGCCCCGTTGAATTCATGAACATAGTGCCCTTCTACAAAACGATTGAAGACCGGAAACGTAGAATCCAGTGACTGAAAAGCTTCAGATGGATTCAGCATCAACAATGGATCTCCTCTTCGCTGGTATTTGTAATCGACCAGCCGCAGGTCTTTCCGGCTCAGAAAAGAACCCGTCTTCAGCGTATAACTGGAAGTACCCATCGTTCCCAGTTTAACCGTTTGTTTCAATCCGAATTCCAGATAATCAAAGTCCACCACACTATTCATGATCCCCGGCAGCCCTTTCCGCCATTGCACATAGACCGTAGGCCAGGAAGATCCCAGGATTATTTTTTCTTTGGGTTCACGTACATATCGCTGTCGGAATGTGTACTCGACTCTTAACTCCCCGTACACCGCATTGTGCGATTCAAATTCAGTCACCTGATTATTATCCAGAATATCCGGAAACAGACTGTCGATTTTACTATCGGTCTTAATATTACTTACCGAACGCCGGAAAGCAAGATCCACATCAGAAAACACATAGAGCCCGTTGGCAATTTCCAACCCATGCTTTAAGCCAATACCCTGATTGAGATAGATATTACTCCGCTGAATCATATTGATCCAGGCATCCCCGCTAAAAATATAGGCAAAATCCTTTTGAAGCGTAAGCCCGTAAAATCCCCGGTTAAAGGGATTATACATTCTGTTGAGCCGGATACTGCCGTTCAGATCTTTATTCCGGACCCCATAACTGAGATCAGCAAAAAGCGTCAGGTTCTTCCTGGATTCCCAGGTCTTGTTATACATAAAGCTGGGCTGGATTCTTAAGCCGCCCAATTGAAAAGGCTGAAATAATTCAGGTACAGAAGGAAAACGCATTTGTCTTCTTTTTTCATGATTATTCAGGGTCTGCCCCTTAAATGCGATATTCTGCCAGCGGAATTTATTAATCACCCTGTCCACCGAATCAAGATAGGCTTTGGAATGGGTGGCCTGATAGATACTATCCTTGAAATGAATAAAGCGCAATTCCTTTACGGTTAAAGGTTCGGTACGGTTGGAGTGCCAGAAATTGCTGTCCTGCTCATATGCTTTTTGTGAAGCAGCACTCAGTTCCACCCCAAAGTAGTTTTTAGGGAAACTTTTGTTCAATTCGAAATTCCGGTAAGTAACCACGGTTCTGCCTGATGATTTTCTTTTATCTGCCACAGCATTATAAGTAAAGATTTGTTTGCTGATCATCCATGCTTTTTGATCCACAAATTCATATTGCTGCTCGACTTCAAAGAAATCATACTCCGCCAGGTGATATTTCGGAAACTGCAACCGGGTATGCAATACCACCCAGCTGCTATCGGCAATGGTTATTTCACCCTCAACAGTTGCATTGCTCAATTGCCGGGGTTTAATGCTGATCGTATATTGTTTCCGCCCATTGATCGTTTCTGTTTTGATCATTTTAAAGCGATAAGCTAAAAGTCCGCTGTAACTGACCGGAGAAACAAAGGGTGTTGGTGAAATAGTGCGGGCATTGATAATATTCTGATAAATACTGAAATCACCTTCCATGGTGGAGAGATAAAACAGACTTTGTTCATTTCCTCTTTTACTCACCCCTGTTCTTTCTTCTTTTATCTTTTTGCCCTCTCCCCTGTCCAGCTGTAATACCACTTCTGCCATGGCCATCCGGTTCAGTTCATTGGATTCGAGGGCTTGTTTCAGGGAATCAGCCGGTTTTACTTTTTTAGGTTTCTTCAAAGCGACGGAATCTTCCTGCAGGGCTTTGATATATACATTGCAGGAGTAATTTCCGGCAGCTGCTTCAATCGCTTCCTTATTCCGGATCACATTCCGGATATATTCTTCCGCCCGGTCTTTTAGTTTCCCTTTAATGGTCACTGCACTGAGTGTGGTGGCATCGGCTGCTTCGAGAATGATATCCTGTTTCAGACTGTCTTTTCGGATGATGACCGATACAGATTGTGTTTTATACCCCAGCATACTGATGATCAAATCAAATTTGCCCGGCTCCAGTTCCAGTTCATAGTACCCATTTTCTTTGCTGACACTGCCCTGTTTAAATCCTTTTACTTCCACGGTTGCAAAAGCCAGCGGCTCCAGGTTTGCATTCATGATTGTACCATAAACCTTATAGGATTGCGAAAAGCCCTGCAGCGAGGCCATTAGTATAATAAAGAAGAGCAGTAGTGGTTTCCGGTTCATAAGCAGGGCGGGAAAATAGACTGAGAATTCCATTCCCGATCATGCCCGGAACAAGAATGAGGCTTTTTCTAAAATAATTAACAGGATGAG
>DAORJS010000471.1:0-2307 GCA_035439185.1 Chitinophagaceae bacterium | reverse complement strand
GGGGGCGGAGATTGCATTAGCATACGCAGCACTGGCTTATTCTGAATAAATATTTTTAATGCCCGAATCAAAAGAAATAACCGCTATCATTCTCGCCGGGGGAAAAAGCACCCGCATGAAAACAGAAAAGGGATTGGTTTCCTTTGGCGGGAAGATGATCATTGAGCATGCTATTGACGCCCTGAAAAAAATAACCCAAAATATTATTATCGTAACCACCAATCCTGTTTACAAACAGTTTGGCTATCCCTGCTTTGAAGACGAAATGGAAAACAAGGGGCCGCTGGGGGGCATATTTACCGGACTTATTCATTCTGGTGCACAAAAAAACCTGGTAGTTGGCTGTGATATGCCTTTTCTATCAGTGAATGTTTTAGCCGGCCTGGTTATTAATAGTGGTGATGAAGATGTATTACTTACCGAACACCTTGGAAAAGCAGAACCGCTTTGTTCTGTTTATGACAGAAGCTGCATCCCTCACTTTAAGACCTTGCTGAAGAAGAACCAGTTAAAAATCACCGATGCCCTGAAAGGATTGAAAACAAGAGTAACCATTTTTGATAAAGAAGAGTGGTTTAAAGGAAATGAGTTTACTAATATTAACTCCATTGATGAGTTAAAGAAATACGACCCCTGAATATCCTCAATACCGGGTACTTTCAGCGTATTGTTCCACCCTTTTTTATTTCTGATTGGGACTGACATTAAGTAAATTTGGTAATGCGGTCTTCCTCTATTGCAGCGGTTCAGATTCTGAAGATTACTTCTCCCGGAAGCGATAAAAATTCTTTTGCATCCACCCTGGCTGAAGATATGCTGGCGGTTGAGCAGCCTCTTGAAATAAAAATTTTATTCGGTCCTGAAGATAACCGTCAACTGAAAAATATATCAGTGACCATGTGTACACCCGGGCATGATGAAGAACTGGCAACAGGTTTTCTTTTTACAGAAGGAATCATAAAAAGCAGTGAGGATATTTTAAGTTGTGTTTCGACAGCCGGAGATAGTAATAATAGTGTGACAACCGGGTTAAAGCCCGGCATTTTATTTGACCCCAAAAAAATTGAGCGGCATTTCTATACCTCTTCCAGTTGCGGCGTCTGCGGTAAATCATCCATTGATGCCGTAAAAAACAGTTTCAGCAGGGACCGTGTTAATGATACGATCAGGATCCCGGCATTTGTTCTCATTCAATTGCCTGATTCATTGCGGAAGCAACAGGACGTCTTCGAACATACAGGCGGTCTTCATGCTTCAGCCCTGTTTGACCTGAACGGGCACCTGCTGCTAAGCCGTGAAGATGTAGGACGACACAATGCTTTAGACAAATTAATTGGTGCTTCCCTGGTAGCAGGCCATGTACCCCTGCATGAACACCTGCTATTATTAAGTGGCCGTGCCAGCTTTGAGCTGATACAAAAAGCAGCGATGGCGGGAATAAAGATTGTCTGTGCAGTGGGAGCTCCATCCAGCCTGGCGGTGGGCCTGGCCAAAGATCTTGATATGACATTGGTTGGTTTTTTGAGAGACGGACGATTTAATATTTATTCCGGTGAACAGCGGATACATAAATAATTTTTATGAAGATCAGAATTAAGGGAAATACTATCCGGTACCGGCTTACCAAAACAGAGGTAGCTGATTTTGGACAGCAGGGTTTTGTTGAAGAAAAAACCGAATTTCCAAATGGTCCGGCTTTGCACTACCGGATTGAAAGGAAAGCCGGTATTGCCGATATGGAAACCTCATTTAAAGGAAACAGTATTTGTATTTTTATTCCGGAAAAAATTGCTGAAGAGTGGACAACCACTGATATTATTGGCTTTAGTCATAAAGAAGCAATGGAAAATGGGAAGGAGTTGTTCCTGCTGATAGAAAAAGATTTTGTTTGTCTTGACCATACATTTGAAGACCAGAGCGACAATTATCCCAACCCGAATAAAGTTTGCTGATCCAATTAACGGTTGCTATGTCAAAAAACCTGAGTGAACTTGCAGGCAGAAAAGGAGTGAATCAAACCTTGTTTGAGGAGCTCGGCATTGCTGCCCGGCAAACAGGCTTTCCATCTGTTGAAAGAATGGAGGAGTTGGCTGATAATTTTATTTTCGGTAAGGCTAATGTATATGGCACTGCCAGTTTCTATGATTTTCTGAAACCGGAAAACCAGGGCAAGAAAGTTTATCTCTGCAATGGCTCTGCCTGTATGACCGCAGGCACACAACCAGCGTTAAAAGAAATACTACTACAGCACTATAGTGAAAGTGAAATAGGTGAAATGTGCTGTCTTGGCCGCTGTCATGAAAACAA
>DAORJS010000470.1:0-2308 GCA_035439185.1 Chitinophagaceae bacterium | reverse complement strand
CCGCAGCCCGGAAAGATTTGCGTTCTTGAAAGCCTGATCAAATTTTGATAAATAATTTTTCAGCGCGCCTTCATCAAAATGATCAATCACATTGCCTTCGCCACCCGGAGCAGATCTTTCGACCATTTTTCCATGCAGCCCGCGAAAAATTGCCACCAGTTTCCATTTGCCTGCTGACGGCGTCCAGTTCAGTTGACCGTTCACTACTTTACCGGTAATATCCATTGATTTTCCATCTTCATCGTATGCCATCAACAGTTCGAGTGGCAGCATCACATCATACCTGACCTGATCAATTGCGAGTGCCTGCAAATTTTTATTGGCACTGATGGGATTAGCCAGTTGATTCAAAGCAACCGGTTTGCCGTTGGCCGTTCTTATAAATGATTCCTGCCGGTAAACGATACTGTCTTTTAAATACTCTCCGGCTTTTAGTGAAAAGGTTTTTGCAGTGATATACTTACAGGCATCTTTCTCATTGACCCAGGGACCACCAAAGGGCCAGCCGGTACCCGTAGCCATATCAATACCTAAACCCAGCCGCTTGCCCTCATTCAGTGTATGCTGCAGCATCTCCACCCATTTGGGAGAAAGAAAATCGATGAATTTACTTTCCGCCCCCTGAACGCCATAAATTGGAGTGATTTCCAGTCCACCCAGTCCGACCTCTTTATACTGTTGCATCAAAGAAGTCAGATTAGGCTTATCCACGGCACTCCCCTGCCACCACCAACGGGTCCAGGGTTTGGTTTGTTGAGTGATCGCCGGCCATTTTACCTGTGCAGTGCTGTTGAAAGTAACTGAAACAAAAAGAAAAACGGGAAGATATTTTTTAAGCATTTTCATTGTTTGTGTAATCCTCAATTCAATAATATTAATTGTAAACCCATTTAAATTATTTTTCCTCTTTTCTCCGGTTGATATTTACTGCATATACATCCGTATGCCCTTCAAAAGTGGCTCTGAAAATGACCCATTGGCCATCCGGACTAAAATGTACATTGGGTTCGGTTTTATAATTGTGAAATTGCATATCCACCAATCTTTCTGATATCATGCTGTCCCCCGAAGGTCTGAACAGATAAATCCATCTGCCATCTTTTGCTCTGGCTACCTGACCAGGGTCACCGCCATCGCCGCAAAACAATCGCTGATCAGGAGATGTATTAAAATGAATACTCCATTCATCTCTTTTGATCCGGAATGCTTTCTCTTTTCCGGTGGCAATATCCCATCCGTTGATAAAGAAGTTTACACTTCTTGGTTTTTGTAAATCGAACCAGATGGTTTTTCCATCAGGGGCAAACCATTCATGCCCGTAAATTTCCATATCCACGGTTCGCTGATGGATCTGGGTTATTTTCCTTGTATTGACGTCAATCGTCCAGATCCTGTTCACTTTATGCCAGGGGCCTTCATGACAGAACATGAGTAAGGAAGGGTCGGTATTGGAAAACTGCACATGGTTGAGCCAGGCACTGTCGGTAAAAATCTTTTTTAATTCACCGGTCTTTACATTAATGGTAAACAGCGTACGGGGAAGTTTTGCTTCGTAGATGAGATTGAAATAACTGCTCTTGCCCGGATTCTGGCGAAATATTTCCTTTTCAGCATCGCTACTCCAGGCACCGCCCAGGAGGGATTCATCAGCATTCAGACTGCTGATACTGGCCTTAAAATCTGCGGGAAAAACATAGATCAGTTTGGTTTGCTTTGTTTCAATATGGGTGGAAAATACGGAATCCCTGACCTGGTAATAGACCAGTTTTGATTGGGGCGCCACTATTTCCCCATTCATCCCACCTCTCCGATTGGTCACCTGTTCAATGGCCATTGTAGCCAGATCAACTGTATAGATTTGTTTATTACCGGTTGAAACATTGCTGATTTCCACTTTTACAGAATCATTCTTTGATGTGTTCAAAAAATCAGTCCCGTAAAAAATCATCTTATTCCCGATAAACGGATTGTTATGAAAATAGAAACTGTAATTATTTCCGGCTCTCCGGGTCAGCCTGATCATCCGGTGACCGGTGCTGCTGTCAATCCATTCATCGGGCATTTTTTGACCGCCGGTTTTCATCACGGGTTGGGCCTGAGTGATCATTAGCTGAAGCAGTGCCAGTATCAGTAAAAAAACTGATCTGTACAATTGAGAAGTTTGTTTCATATGTTGCAATTCCGTTTATTTAAAGTACACTTAGCCACTGCCTCGCGTATCCTGTACAGTCCTGCTGCCATTTACTGATGACCAAACCGATTATTTCTGTTTTACCAGTTCCACATCATCGATATAACAAAAAGCAGC
>DAORJS010000469.1:0-2310 GCA_035439185.1 Chitinophagaceae bacterium | reverse complement strand
GAGCAGGGTGCTTTTGCCGGCACCATTTCTGCCAATGATGCCCACCCTTTCCCCGGGTTGTATGTCCAGATTTATATCACGCAGCGCCCAGAATGTATCATCCTGCTTTTGCCTGGAGCGGAACATATTTTTTACTGTGCCGGAAATGATATCCCTTAGCGCGATATAAGGTTCTGCAGCAGCCAGCCGGTATTGCTTGCCCAGGTTCCGTATTTCAATAGCTGCTTTCATCAGGCGAGGTCAGCAAAATAAACTTCTGTTTTTCTGAAAAAATAAATACCGGTAAAGAGCAGCACAATCATTACTGCCGTTCCTTTCAATACCAGGGCCCAGTCCGGGGCATCATGGTATAAGGGAGCCCTGAATAATTCAATGGCTGCATTCACAGGGTTAAAAGATAAAATGTTCTTTAGCCAGGGTTGCTGAATCTGATTGATCGGATAAATTACCTGTGTGCCGAAAAAAAGAAATTGTAAGATAAAAGGTACAGTGTACCGGAAATCGCGGTACTTGGCTGTTAAGCCTGCCAGCAGGGTTCCCGCACCCGTTGCAGTCAATATCAACAACAGGATACCAGCCGGAAAAAAGAGAAAGGCCTCCCAGCTGACAGATTGCCCATAGATGATACAAAAAACCAGAAAGGCCAGGAAGCCCATCATAAAATCAAAAAAGGCTACCAGTACGGCTGAACCCGGGATGATCAAACGGGGGAAATATATTTTTCGGATGATGGCAGCATGTTGAATGATACTTTCACCGGCATGTGATACGGCTGAATTAAACATCCCCCATACAATCAATCCGGATAAGACAAAAACCGGGTAGGGGACTGCACCGGTATTGATTGCCCATCCTTTTGAAAATAGCAATGTGAATAGCGCCATCATTCCCAGCGGCTGGATCAATGCCCATAATATCCCAAGAGAGGTCTGTTTATAACGGACTTTAATATCCCTCCAGGTGAAGAAATAAAACAGCTCCCGGTATTGCCATAATTCTTTCAGGCCTGCCGTAAACCGACCGGGTGGTTTAATGTGATAAATGAAGGATGACATTGGCTATAAAGATAACCAATGAGCTCTGAAAATGAAAGCTTTAGTTGTCGTAGTTAATGGGTGACCGGCCTTCCTTTGTTTTGTTCTTATCTGTTTTTTCCTGCAGTTTTTGTTCGTTACGGTTACCTTTCGGATCCAGCAAAGGTTCGCCGACCGGGGCCTGTCCATCCTGCAGTTTAAAGGTGAAGACTTTATCAATATGTACCCATCTGCCGTTTTCCCATTTGAAACCTTCCTGATCCCCGTCTGGTACCATGGTCCAGGCCAGTTCAGGCTGATCGGTTTCAGATACCAGGTGATCTACGAGGATCATTCCTAACTCAGGAATATAATTGACTAAAACACGGGTCCCTTTTTTGAACTCAATCCCAAACCGGTTTTTTGGCTTTTTGGGGATGCTGTCCTGCTCATAAGTAAAAAACGGACCACCAAAAACGGGTTCATTCTTCTCATTAAAACTGAGCACCTCCATCCATTTCATGCTGCTCTGTGCACTATTGGGATCAAATCCAAATAGTGTATAATAGCTTTTTCCCTTGTGCTGGGTTTTAATCATGTTATAATACACAGCTCCGATCCAGTTCGATCTGCCACGAACAGAATCTTCAGCACTCATGGTGAATTCCGATACATCCCGGAGCGGTATTAATTTCAGGGAACCATCAGCAGTTTTCATCTGAATCGCTCCCCGCTGACGATGGTAATAATCATCATAACTGATACTCCAGGTAAAAATTCTGAAGGATGTATCCGGGGCATATAATTTAGAGATGCCAATCACTGAATCAAAAGGAAAGAAAAAGGAGTTTTTGATCTGCAGGGCCCTGACCAGGGTTTTGGTGAAAATACTGTCAGAAATCATGCGGTCTTCTGTCAGACTATCCGTCACCATATACATGGCATATTCTTTCAGGGTATCTTCCTTGGCCCTGAGTTTTTTCAGGTCGGCCGGAATGATTTTTTGTCCGGCTGCCAGTATCTGGAGCGACAAAATAAATAATATGAGCAGGCTGCTTTTCAAGATCATTTGATTGAATACTGCAAATGTACCGGGCTTATAGATGCATTCCTTGATTTGCAGGTTGCAAATGGAAAATGCGGCTACCCGGTTTTAACGTCAAAAGAGGCATTAAATTTTATACAGACTCATAAATGATTGGCAAATTCGAGGAGGGAATTGTAACGCAGGTCCACATCCGGATGAGGAAAGGGCGCTTCCGGGTTGGTACTGGCGATATACACAGTGTACATACCG